>NZ_JBFRJM010000006.1:0-146210 GCF_041468865.1 Vibrio sp. 10N.286.52.C3
GGTGTTGTAGCTAAAATCTTTGCATAAGATTTGACGAACCACTAGTAAAAAGGGCATCATTTGATGCCCTTTTTCTGCGCTAAAAAAAGAGTTGGATGTTTTGACATCGATTTTTGCTCTTAGCAAAGAATTAAACGGTCTTTTTGACTAAAATGACTGTTAGATGTGTTGTTTTGCAACGCAAAGGAATGTGCCCTGCAACAGCGGGGTTATTGTCGTCTATATTTAAGACTTATCACAGGTTGGTTTTATGAAAGCAAACGCTGAAACTCCTGATAGCTCAGGTGCAGCAGATACAATGAAGTGGATTGTCGCTTTTGTTCTGTTGGCTGCTGCTGTTGTGGGTAATTACCTGTATGGTGAATTGTCTGTTGTAATTCGCGCTGCAGGTGTAGTTGTGCTGATTGCTGCCGCACTAGGCGTTGCAGCAACAACAACTAAAGGTAAAGCTGCGATCGATTTTGCAAAAGAATCTCGTATGGAGATTCGTAAAGTTGTTTGGCCTACTCGCCAAGAAACTATGCAAACTACATTGATCGTTTTAGCTGTATGTATTGTTATGTCTCTAGTGCTTTGGGGAATTGACGGCATTATGGTCCGTCTAGTTTCTCTAGCAACTGGGGTGTAGAGGGTTCTGATTCATGAGTGAAGCTCCAAAAAAACGTTGGTATGTAGTTCAAGCCTTTTCTGGCTTTGAAGGTCGTGTTGCACAGTCGCTACGCGAGCATATTAAAATGCACAACATGGAAGAACTATTTGGCGATGTGCTAGTACCTACTGAAGAAGTAGTGGAAATGCGTGCAGGCCAACGCCGTAAAAGTGAACGTAAATTCTTCCCTGGCTACGTATTAGTTCAAATGATCATGAATGATGAATCATGGCACTTAGTACGCAGCATTCCGCGTGTTATGGGCTTCATTGGTGGTACCTCTGATCGTCCTGCACCAATCACTGATAAAGAAGCTGATGCTATCTTGAACCGTCTAGAGAAAGCGAGCGAGTCTCCACGTCCTAAGACAATGTTCGAAGCGGGTGAAGTGGTTCGTGTGAACGATGGTCCATTTGCTGACTTCAACGGTACTGTTGAAGAAGTAGATTACGAGAAAAGCCGCATTAAGGTATCTGTATCGATCTTTGGTCGTGCAACACCGGTTGAGCTTGAATTTGGTCAGGTTGAAAAACTGGACTAAAACTCTAAGTTTTGAACAAGCTGTGGATAAATACTTCATAAGTTGTTCAAAATAAAAGAGTATAAAAAATCACCTTTTTAGGGTTGTTAAAGGCGCGAATTATGATTATAATTTCGCGCCTTTTTGCTTCTGTGGAAGTGAAAAAGAGTTAATTGAATTTATGGGGAGCTCGCCTTGCGGCTAGCGCATGTACCCAAAATATTAGGAAATATCATGGCTAAGAAAGTTGAAGCTTATATCAAACTGCAAGTTGCAGCTGGTATGGCAAACCCAAGTCCACCGGTTGGTCCTGCTCTAGGTCAACACGGCGTGAACATCATGGAATTCTGTAAAGCGTTCAACGCAAAAACAGAATCTGTTGAGAAAGGTCTACCTACTCCAGTAGTTATTACTGTTTACAACGACCGTTCTTTCACGTTCGTAACTAAGACTCCACCTGCTGCTGTTCTTCTTAAGAAAGCTGCTGGCGTTAAGTCTGGTTCAGGTCGTCCAAACACTGAGAAAGTTGGTACTGTAACTGACGCTCAAGTTCAGGAAATCGCAGAAACTAAAGCTGCTGATATGACTGGTGCTGACATCGAAGCAATGAAGCGTTCTATTGCTGGTACTGCTCGTTCAATGGGCCTAGTGGTAGAGGGATAAGATCATGGCTAAACTTACTAAGCGTATGCGCGTAATCCGCGACAAAGTTGACGCGACTAAAGAATACGAAATCAACGAAGCTGTTGCTCTTCTTAAAGAACTAGCAACTGCTAAATTCGTTGAGTCTGTAGATGTTGCTGTTAACCTAGGCATCGATGCTCGTAAATCTGACCAAAACGTTCGTGGCGCAACTGTGCTACCTCACGGTACTGGCCGTGACATCCGCGTTGCTGTTTTCACTCAAGGTGCAAACGCAGAAGCTGCTAAAGCTGCTGGCGCAGATATCGTTGGTATGGAAGATCTTGCTGAGCAAGTGAAAAAAGGCGAAATGAACTTCGACGTAGTTGTTGCTTCTCCAGATGCAATGCGTGTTGTTGGTCAACTAGGTACAATCCTAGGTCCACGCGGCCTTATGCCAAACCCTAAAGTTGGTACTGTAACTCCTAACGTTGCTGAAGCGGTTAAGAACGCTAAAGCTGGTCAGGTTCGTTACCGTAACGACAAGAACGGCATCATCCACACTACTATCGGTAAAGCATCTTTCGAAGCTAGCCAGCTTCAAGAGAACCTAGAAGCACTTCTAGTTGCTCTTAAGAAAGCTAAGCCTTCTTCAGCTAAGGGTACTTACCTGAAGAAAGTAAGCATCTCTACTACGATGGGTGCTGGTGTTGCTGTTGATCAAGCTAGTCTTGATACTCAAGCAAACTAATTTGCTTAGGCGCAGATTTAGTGTATACTTCTGCGCCTAATATTTGTGGTTGGGTGGTTTTAAAGCAATTTGAAATCATCTATCCCAAGACCGTAGGCGCTGTCGATTTTCATTAGATTATTGATAGCTTAATAAAACCTACGTAGGCGATGTTGTGGTTTGAAGTGGATTTATTCATTTTTAAATAACATCGTAAACGCTCAATACATTTTGTATTGGGTGCTGTAATCACAACCAGAGGTTAATCCAAATGGCTTTAAATCTTCAAGACAAAAAAGCAATTGTTGCTGAAGTCAACGAAGCTGCCAGTGGTGCACTTTCTGCAGTTGTAGCTGATTCTCGTGGCGTTGAAGTTGGCGCAATGACTTCTCTACGTAAACAAGCTCGCGAAGCGGGTGTTTACATGAAAGTTGTTCGTAACACACTAGCACGCCGTGCGGTTCAGGGTACAGACTACGAGTGTCTAGTAGACACTTTCACTGGTCCAACTCTGATCGCGTTCTCTAACGAGCACCCAGGTGCTGCAGCGCGTCTTTTCAAAGACTTCGCTAAAGAGAACAAAGATTTCGAGATCAAAGCTGCTGCATTTGAAGGCGCAGTTACTGATGCTGAAGTACTAGCGACACTACCAACTTACGACGAAGCTATCGCACGCCTAATGATGTGCATGAAAGAAGCTTCTGCTGGCAAGCTGGTTCGTACTATCGCTGCACTACGTGACCAAAAAGAAGAAGCAGCGGCTTAAGCCTTGCTTTTCATTGGTTGCAAATTAAACTTATTGTTGACTTAAAAGAGAATTGTTATGTCTATTACTAACGAGCAAATCCTAGACGCAGTTGCAGAAATGTCTGTAATGCAAGTTGTTGAGCTTATCGAAGCTATGGAAGAGAAATTCGGCGTTTCAGCTGCAGCTGCAGTTGTAGCTGGTGGCGCAGCTGGCGGCGACGCTGCTGCTGAGCAAACTGAATTCGACGTAATCCTAACTGCTGCTGGCGCTAACAAAGTACAAGTTATCAAAGCTGTACGTGGCGCAACTGGCCTAGGTCTTAAAGAAGCTAAAGGTCTTGTAGACTCAGCTCCTGCAGCGCTTAAAGAAGGCGTTGACAAAGCTGAAGCTGAAGCTCTTAAAGCACAGCTAGAAGAAGCTGGCGCTTCTGTTGAAATCAAGTAATTATTACTTAATTTCATAGCCGCAAGGCTAATGGCTGGTGGTTTATTAACCACCGGCCTTTTTGCGCTGTAGGGCTATGGCGAAATTTCCGCTGTTTAACCGTCATAATCCGAGCAAAAAAACAGTCATTTTTTCGAAATGATTGTTCACTACCACTAAACAGCTGTTTGTCACCACCCCCTCTGAAGAGTGTTTTGGGTGGTTTGGGTCACTTATCAGCGAGCTGAGGAACCCCATGGTTTACTCTTATACCGAGAAAAAGCGCATCCGTAAGGATTTTGGTACTCGTCCACAAGTTTTGGACATTCCATACCTGTTATCGATCCAGCTTGATTCTTTCGACAAATTCATCGAACAGGATCCAGAAGGTCAATACGGTCTTGAAGCTGCTTTCCGTTCTGTATTTCCAATTCAGAGCTACAACGGCAATTCTGAGCTGCAATACGTTAGCTACCGTCTTGGTGAGCCAGTTTTTGACGTTAAAGAATGTCAAATCCGCGGTGTTACTTACTCAAAGCCACTACGCGTAAAACTACGTCTAGTTATCTTTGATCGAGATGCACCAGCAGGTACTGTAAAAGACATTAAAGAACAAGAAGTCTACATGGGCGAAATTCCGCTTATGACAGACAATGGTACTTTCGTAATTAATGGTACCGAGAGGGTTATCGTATCCCAGCTGCACCGAAGCCCAGGCGTGTTCTTCGACAGTGATAAGGGTAAGACCCACTCATCAGGTAAAGTTCTTTATAACGCACGTGTAATTCCTTACCGTGGCTCATGGTTAGACTTTGAGTTCGATCCTAAGGATAACTTATTCGTACGTATCGACCGTCGTCGTAAGCTACCAGCATCGATTATTCTTCGTGCACTTGGTAAATCGACTGAAGAGATCCTTGATCTGTTCTTCGACAAAGTGAACTTCGAAGTGAAAGACCAAACTCTTCTTATGGAGTTGGTTCCTGATCGTCTACGTGGTGAAACTGCGTCATTCGACATCGAAGCAAACGGTAAAACTTACGTTGAGACTGGTCGTCGTGTTACTGCTCGCCATATCCGTCAACTTGAAAAAGATGGCGTTGAGCACATCGAAGTACCAGTAGAGTACATCGTTGGTAAAGTTGCATCTAAAGATTACATCAACGAAGCAACTGGCGAGATCATCGTTGGCGCGAACCAAGAGATTAGCCTAGAAGCTCTTGCTAACCTGTCTCAAGCAGGCCACAAGGCTCTACAAACTCTGTTCACGAATGACCTAGATCACGGTCCATTCATGTCAGACACTCTACGTGCAGATAGCACAGTAGATCGCATCTCTGCATTGGTAGAAATCTACCGCATGATGCGTCCTGGCGAGCCACCAACGAAAGAAGCTGCAGAGTCTCTATTCGAAAGCCTATTCTTCTCTGAAGAACGTTACGACCTATCAACTGTAGGCCGTATGAAGTTCAACAGCTCTATCGAGCGTGAAGAAGAAGAAGAGCGCGGTACTCTGGATGAATCAGACATCATCGAAGTGATGAAGAAACTGATTGGTATCCGTAACGGTATTGGTGAAGTGGACGATATCGACCACCTTGGCAACCGTCGTATCCGTTCTGTAGGTGAAATGGCAGAAAACCAATTCCGTGTTGGTCTAGTTCGTGTAGAACGTGCCGTTAAAGAGCGCCTAAGCCTTGGTGACCTTGATGCAATCATGCCTCAAGATCTTATCAACGCTAAGCCGATCTCTGCTGCAGTTAAAGAATTCTTTGGCTCTTCACAGCTTTCACAGTTCATGGACCAAAACAACCCATTGTCAGAAGTTACGCACAAACGTCGTATCTCTGCTTTAGGTCCTGGTGGTCTTACTCGTGAGCGCGCAGGCTTCGAAGTACGTGACGTTCACGTAACTCACTACGGTCGTCTATGTCCGATCGAAACGCCTGAAGGTCCAAACATCGGTCTAATTAACTCACTATCTGCGTTTGCACGTTGTAACGATTACGGTTTCCTAGAAACTCCGTACCGTCGTGTAGTAGATGGTGTAGTAACAGAAGAAGTTGATTACCTGTCTGCAATCCAGGAAGGTCAATTCGTAATCGCGCAAGCAAACACCATTCTTACTGAAGAAGGTACGTTTGCAGATGAGCTAATCACAGCTCGTCAAAAAGGTGAATCTGGTCTTCACCCACGCGATCACGTTGACTACATGGACGTTGCGACAAACCAAGTAGTATCTATCGCTGCTTCGCTTATCCCGTTCCTAGAACACGATGATGCGAACCGTGCATTGATGGGTGCCAACATGCAACGTCAAGCTGTACCAACACTTAAGGCTGATAAGCCTCTAGTAGGTACTGGTATCGAACGTAACATCGCAGTTGACTCTGGTGTTACAGCGGTTGCTAAACGTGGTGGTCAAGTTCAGTCTGTAGACGCTTCTCGTATCGTAGTTAAGGTTAACGAAGATGAATTGGTACCTGGCGAAGCTGGTATCGATATCTACAACCTAACTAAGTACACGCGTTCGAACCAAAACACATGTATTAACCAACGTCCAACTGTACTTCCTGGTGAACCAGTTGCACGTGGCGATGTTCTTGCTGATGGTCCTTCAACAGACCTTGGTGAACTAGCTCTTGGCCAAAACATGCGTATCGCATTCATGCCTTGGAACGGTTACAACTTCGAAGACTCGATCTTAGTATCTGAGCGCGTAGTTCAAGAAGACCGTTTCACGACAATCCACATCCAAGAACTATCTTGTGTGGCTCGTGATACTAAGCTGGGTTCTGAAGAGATCACAGCTGATATTCCAAACGTAGGTGAGTCTGCTCTGTCTAAACTAGACGAGTCAGGTATCGTTTACATTGGTGCTGAAGTTAAGGGTGGCGACATCCTAGTTGGTAAAGTAACCCCTAAAGGTGAAACTCAACTGACTCCTGAAGAGAAGCTACTACGTGCTATCTTCGGTGAGAAAGCATCTGATGTTAAAGATACTTCTCTACGTGTACCAAACTCTGTTTCGGGTACTATCATCGATGTACAAGTCTTCACTCGCGATGGCGTAGAGAAAGACAAGCGTGCACTTGAAATCGAACAGATGCAGCTTAAAGAAGCTAAGAAAGACCTAACTGAAGAGTTCCAAATTCTTGAGGGTGGCCTTCTTAACCGTGTTAAAGCTGTACTTCTGTCTGGTGGTTACTCTGAAGCTAAGCTTGATACTATCGGTCGTAAGCAATGGCTAGAGCAAGTTCTAGAAGACGATGCGCTACAAACACAGCTTGAGCAACTTGCTGAGCAGTGGGATGAGCTAAAAGCAGACTTCGATAAGAAGTTTGAAACTAAGCGTCGTAAAATCACTCAAGGTGATGATCTAGCGCCTGGCGTTCTTAAGATTGTTAAAGTTTACCTAGCGGTTAAACGTCGTATCCAGCCTGGTGATAAGATGGCCGGTCGTCACGGTAACAAAGGTGTAATCTCTAAGATTAACCCTGTTGAAGACATGCCATACGATGAGAAAGGTCAGCCTGTAGACATCGTACTTAACCCGCTGGGTGTACCATCGCGTATGAACATCGGTCAGATCCTAGAAGTTCACTTAGGTTTGGCTGCGAAAGGTATCGGTGACAAGATCAACCAAATGGTTAAGGAACAACAAGAACTGCATAAGTTCCGTGAGTTCCTACAGAAGGTTTACGATCTTGGTGATACTCGTCAGAAAGTTGATATTGCTGAACTGTCTGATGATCAAGTTCGTACACTGATCAAGAACCTACGTGGCGGTCTACCGATTGCTACTCCTGTGTTCGACGGTGCTTCTGAGTCTCTAATCAAAGAACTACTTAAACTGGGTGATCTGCCAGAATCTGGTCAGCTTAAACTGTTTGATGGTCGTACTGGTGATTCGTTTGAGCGTCCTGTAACTGTTGGTTACATGTACATGCTGAAACTGAACCACTTGGTTGATGACAAGATGCATGCTCGTTCAACTGGTTCTTACAGCCTAGTAACTCAGCAACCACTTGGTGGTAAAGCTCAGTTCGGTGGTCAGCGTTTCGGTGAGATGGAAGTATGGGCACTAGAAGCATACGGTGCTGCATATACTCTACAAGAAATGCTAACAGTTAAGTCAGATGACGTTAACGGCCGTACTAAGATGTATAAGAACATCGTAGACGGTAACCATAGCATGGAACCTGGTATGCCTGAGTCGTTCAACGTACTGTTGAAAGAGATTCGCTCGCTAGGTATCAACATCGAGCTAGAAGACGAAGAGTAATCCCTCCTTCTTTTTAAAAGAAGATAGGATTATTTGGTAAAAGGGAGCTTGCTACAGCAGTGAGCTCCTTTAACTCCTTACAGGAGCTGAATGTGAAAGACTTATTAAACTTTCTAAAAGCACAGCATAAGACCGAAGAATTTGATGCAATCAAAATCGGTCTATCTTCACCAGACATGATCCGTTCATGGTCTTTTGGTGAAGTTAAAAAGCCGGAAACAATTAACTATCGTACGTTCAAACCTGAACGTGATGGTCTGTTCTGTGCACGTATTTTTGGTCCAGTTAAAGACTACGAATGTCTTTGTGGCAAATACAAGCGCCTGAAGCACCGTGGTGTTATCTGTGAGAAGTGTGGCGTTGAAGTTACACAAACTAAAGTTCGTCGTGACCGCATGGGCCACATCGAGCTAGCTTCACCAGTTGCTCACATCTGGTTCCTAAAATCACTGCCGTCTCGTATCGGTCTACTAATGGATATCCCTCTACGTGATATCGAACGTGTTCTTTACTTCGAGATGTACGTAGTAACTGAACCAGGTATGACTGATCTAGAAAAATCTCAGATGCTTACTGAAGAAGAGTATCTGGATCGTCTAGAAGAGTGGGGTGACGAATTTACTGCTAAGATGGGTGCTGAAGCGATCAAAGATCTGCTTGCAACAATGGACCTTCATCAAGAAGTGGAAGAAATGCGCGAAGAGTTAGAAACGACTAACTCAGAAACTAAGCGTAAAAAAGTTACTAAGCGCCTGAAGCTAGTTGAAGCGTTCATTGCATCGGGTAACGATCCGCAATGGATGATTCTGACTGTACTTCCGGTTCTGCCGCCAGATCTACGTCCTCTAGTACCACTAGATGGCGGTCGTTTTGCGACTTCAGATCTGAACGACCTTTACCGTCGTGTGATCAACCGTAACAACCGTTTGAAGCGCCTTCTAGAGCTAGCTGCTCCGGACATCATCGTACGTAACGAAAAGCGTATGCTGCAAGAGTCTGTTGATGCACTTCTAGATAACGGTCGTCGTGGTCGTGCTATCACTGGTTCTAACAAGCGTCCTCTGAAATCTCTTGCTGATATGATCAAGGGTAAACAAGGTCGTTTCCGTCAGAACCTTCTAGGTAAACGTGTAGACTACTCTGGCCGTTCTGTAATCACAGTAGGTCCATACCTTCGTCTACATCAGTGTGGTCTTCCTAAGAAGATGGCACTTGAGCTATTTAAGCCGTTCATCTACAGCAAGCTAGAAACTCGTGGCATGGCTACGACAATCAAAGCTGCTAAGAAGATGGTAGAGCGCGAAGAAGCTATCGTTTGGGATATCCTGGACGAAGTAATCCGCGAACACCCAGTACTGCTTAACCGTGCACCTACACTTCACCGTCTAGGTATCCAAGCGTTTGAACCAGTACTAATCGAAGGTAAAGCGATTCAGCTTCACCCACTAGTGTGTGCGGCATACAACGCCGACTTCGATGGTGACCAAATGGCGGTACACGTGCCTCTAACTCTAGAAGCACAGCTTGAAGCACGTACACTGATGATGTCGACGAATAACATTCTGTCGCCAGCGTCAGGTGATCCGATCATCGTACCTTCTCAGGACGTTGTATTGGGTCTTTACTACATGACACGTGACAAGATCAACGTGAAAGGCGAAGGTATGTACCTTGCTGGCCCTGCTGAGGCTGAAAAGGCATACCGTACTAAGACTGCTGAGCTACACGCTCGCGTTAAAGTACGTATCACCGAAACTGTAGTAGACGAAGATGGTAACAGCACTACTGAAACGAAGATGGTTGATACAACTGTCGGCCGTGCAATGCTATGGCAAATCGTTCCAGCTGGCCTACCGTACAGCATCGTTAACCAAAAGTTAGGTAAGAAGCAGATCTCTACTCTTCTTAACGAGTGTTACCGTAAGCTTGGTCTAAAAGATACAGTAGTATTTGCTGACCAAATCATGTACGCAGGTTTTGCATACGCTGCACTTTCTGGTGTTTCTGTAGGTATCGACGATATGGTTGTACCTCAAGCGAAATACGATGAAATTGAATCTGCTGAAGAAGAAGTTCGCGAAATCCAAGAGCAATTCCAATCTGGTCTTGTTACTGCGGGTGAGCGTTACAACAAAGTTATCGATATCTGGGCATCTACGAATGACCGCGTTGCGAAAGCAATGATGGATAACCTATCTTCTGAAACAGTTATCAACCGTGACGGCGAAGAAGAACAGCAAGAATCGTTCAACAGCATCTACATGATGGCCGACTCGGGCGCACGTGGTTCTGCAGCTCAGATTCGTCAGCTAGCAGGTATGCGTGGTCTGATGGCGCGTCCAGATGGTTCAATCATCGAAACGCCGATCACAGCGAACTTTAAAGAAGGTCTAAACGTCCTTCAGTACTTTATCTCAACGCACGGTGCTCGTAAGGGTCTTGCGGATACAGCACTGAAAACAGCAAACTCGGGTTACCTAACTCGTCGTCTAGTAGACGTTGCTCAAGACGTTGTAGTACACGAACATGACTGTGGCACGCATGAAGGTATCGACATGATGCCTCACATCGAAGGTGGTGACGTTAAAGTTGCACTTTCTGAGCTTGCTCTAGGTCGTGTAGTAGCTGAAGACGTTCTTAAGCCTGGTACTGAAGACGTACTGATTCCACGTAATACTCTGATTGATGAGAAGTGGTGTCAAATCATGGAAGACAACTCAGTAGATAGCATGAAAGTGCGCTCTGTTGTTACCTGTGATGCAGACTTCGGTTGTTGTGCACAGTGTTACGGTCGTGACCTAGCACGTGGTCACCTAGTGAACCAAGGTGAAGCAGTTGGTGTTATCGCTGCACAATCTATCGGTGAACCGGGTACACAGCTAACGATGCGTACGTTCCACATCGGTGGTGCGGCATCTACTGCAGCAGCAGAGAACAGCATCCAAGCTAAGACAACTGGTACTGTGAAACTTCACAATGCTAAGTTCGTAGTTAACAAAGATAAGAAACTGGTTATCACTTCTCGTGCATCTGAGATGACGATTATTGATGAATTCGGCCGTACTAAAGAGAAGCACAAACTTCCTTACGGTTCGATGCTAACCAAAGGCGACAACGCAGCAGTTACTGCTGGTGAAGTTGTAGCTAACTGGGAAGCGCATACCATGCCAATCATCACTGAAGTGGCAGGTCGTATCCAATTCGTAGATATGATCGATGGTATTACAGTTTCTCGTCAAACTGACGATCTAACGGGTCTTTCTTCAAGTGAAGTTACAGACGCAGCAGCTCGCCCAGCAGCAGGTAAAGATATGCGTCCAGCTATCAAACTTGTTGATGAGCAAGGTAACGACGTAATGATCCCTGGTACTGATATGCCAGCTCACTACTTCCTACCTGGCAAAGCGATTGTAAACATCGAAGATGGCGCTGAAGTTGGCATCGGTGACACACTATCTCGTATCCCTCAAAAATCGAGCGGAAACAAAGATATCACCGGTGGTCTACCACGCGTAGCTGACCTATTCGAAGCTCGTAAGCCTAAAGAGCCTGCGATCCTTGCTGAGCACACAGGTACTGTGTCTTTCGGTAAAGAAACGAAAGGTAAGCGTCGTCTAGTAATCACTCGTGAAGGCGGTGACGCTTACGAAGAGATGATTCCTAAGCATCGTCAATTGAACGTGTTCGAAGGTGAGAAGATTGAACGTGGTGATGTAATCGCCGACGGTCCTGAAACTCCACACGATATCCTGCGTCTACGTGGTATCCACGCAGTAACTCAGTACATCGCGAACGAAGTTCAAGAAGTTTACCGCTTACAAGGCGTAAAGATTAACGATAAGCACATCGAGACTATCGTTCGTCAAATGCTACGTAAGTGTACAATCACTCATTCTGGTGACTCTCCGTTCCTACCTGGCGAACAAGTTGAGTACCACAATGTTAAGATTGCTAACCGTAAGCTAGAAGCTGAAGGTAAAGAACTAGTACGTTTCGAACGTGATCTACTAGGTATTACTAAAGCATCTCTTGCAACTGAGTCATTCATCTCAGCTGCATCGTTCCAAGAAACGACTCGCGTACTAACAGAAGCTGCGGTTTCTGGTAAGCGTGATGACCTTCGCGGTCTGAAAGAGAACGTAATTGTTGGTCGTCTGATCCCAGCTGGTACTGGTTTCGCATACCACCAAGAGCGTCAAAAACAACGTGAAGAAGAGCAAGAAGGTCCTTCAGCTGAACAAGCTACTGACAATCTAGCAGCACTTCTAAACGCTGGTTTCTCTTCAGAAGAGTAAGCTCTACGAGTAGTCTCTAAGAGATAAGAAAAAGGCACCTTCGGGTGCCTTTTTTGTATCTGGCGTATTGGTATTTAGCTATGACTTATAAAGTGATAGGTGTGCTTATCTAGCTGGTGAGGTTGGATTTATGTCCTGAAGAGTGCTCTTTGAGGCCAGTAAGATAAAGGGTAGAGATGACTAGGCTGATTAGGGCTGTAACCATATGCTTATGGCTAAAGGTCAGGGCGAGCGAGTAAGCTCTGTCTGAAAGGTTCTGGGTAGTTTGGATAACCTTACAGACAAAACAAAAAGCTTGCACAGAGGCAAGCTTATTAAGGATTCGGCTAACTAAGCGCCTGGTGGAATCGCTAAACTGTCTGCAATAAGCTGGATAAGATTATCTTCTACTTCAAAACGTAGTTCGAGTAGTTCACCTACTTTGGACATATCTCCTTCGAAGTTAGGCAACTCATCGTCTGCATTTACTTTAACGTACTTATCATTGAATTCTAGAAGCGGCTCGGTTGTAAGTACGATCTTCGCGTAAGTTGTATCAATCTCGTCATTGGTTTTAAAGCCTGTTGCTTGCCATTTTTTCATGACCATATCGTAGATCTTAAAATGACCCTCTGAGATATAATCGACAACATGATCACAGAATGAGCTTATTTCTTTAGGGGAAGGGAGTTCAACAACGTTTGATTGCCCGTTGCTAGCTGGCTGCAAGGCACCTAGCTTACAATACTCAACGATTAGAGACTGTCGAGTTTCGAGCCAATGATCGATGACCTCATTAGAGCCACCCCATTGTTCTTGTATTTGTTTGAATTTATTTAGCATGACCATGTCCTCATGATCTGATCACAACCTTGTGATCAAGTAATTGCCTAAGCAGGGTCCGTTTTATTGGTAGCTACTAAAAGTAATAGCTTGAAATATTCTCTGCTACAACTCTAGTATGAAATTAGATTGCCAGTAAAATGAACGAACTGCAAGCAATGAGGCATAGGGATGTTAAAAAAAAGTGATAACAAAATGACAGAGCAAGCTTATTGGTGCGTCGTTTCTGGTAGTGATATTTGGGTTAATAATGATCAGTTTCCGTTTGGCTCTGCTGAAGAGCTTGGGCTGAGTGTGGAGCATGCAATCTGTATTGGTCAGCATCAAGGTCGCAAGGTGTATTGGCTCAACGATTGTGATGTGGAGAATGAGCTGAGCATGGTCAGCCTAAGAGAGTTACTGCACTGGCCTGAAGTGAGTTTCTTGACTGCAAGCAAAGCCATCCAATATGGGCATATGACTCAAAGTATGCGTTTTTGCCCTCAGTGTGGTGGTCGAAATCATCTCAACCATAACCAGGTGGCGATGCAGTGTGGAGATTGCCGCACACTTCATTATCCTCGTATCTTCCCGTGCATCATTGTCGCTGTACGAAACGACAACAAGATATTGCTTGCGCAGCACCCAAGACATAAGACAGGTATGTATACCGTGATAGCGGGCTTCCTAGAGGTCGGAGAGACCTTAGAGCAGTGTGTGGCAAGAGAAGTCAAAGAAGAAACGGGTATCGATGTCGATAATATTCGTTATTTTGGCAGCCAGCCATGGGCGTTTCCATCAAGTATGATGATGGGCTTTCTCGCAGATTATGCTGGTGGTACGCTCAAGCCTGACTACAGCGAGCTATCGGATGCTCAATGGTTTGACGTAACAAGCCTGCCTGATGTTGCTCCTGTTGGAACCATTGCGAGACAGTTGATTGAGAAAACCGTTGATGACGTGATGAAAGATGGTGTGACTGAGCAGATACTAGAGCACTAATTTGCCTGTGATAGTATTTGGCCTATGGGTGATCAAAAGCTAAAAAAAACCCTCCACAAGTGGAGGGGGTAAGTAAGATGTCGTTATGAGATGCTGAGTAGTGACTACTCAGATGTTATAATTGTAATTTTCGCTAGCGAACAAATTTTTAACATGCTCCCGTAATTGGGTGCAAATTAAGCATTGATTTAAAAGTTAATAACTTGATCTAGGTTGCAAAGCACACAGCTTTTACCCTTCAATCAGTGTTAGAATACTTGCCATCAAAACTAGACAAGATTGAATTGGAATTTAACGGAATGACCGAATTAAAAAACGATCGCTATTTACGCGCACTTTTAAAACAGCCTGTTGATTACACACCGGTATGGATGATGCGCCAAGCTGGCCGCTATCTTCCTGAGTACAAAGCAACGCGCGCTGAAGCGGGCGATTTCATGTCTTTGTGCAAAAACGCTGAACTGGCATCAGAAGTAACACTTCAACCTTTACGTCGTTTCCCGCTTGATGCGGCAATCTTGTTCTCAGACATCCTAACTATCCCTGATGCAATGGGCTTAGGTTTGTACTTTGAAACAGGTGAAGGTCCTAAGTTTGAGCGTCCTATCACGTGTAAAGCTGACGTAGAGAAGATTGGCCTACCAGATCCAGAAGGTGAGCTTCAATACGTAATGAATGCCGTTCGTCAGATCCGTAAAGACCTGAAAGGCGAAGTGCCACTGATTGGTTTCTCTGGTAGCCCATGGACTCTAGCGACATACATGGTTGAAGGTGGAAGCTCTAAAGCATTCACTAAGATCAAGAAGATGATGTACGCAGAACCACAAACGCTGCACCTGCTTCTAGATAAGCTGGCTGACAGTGTTATCGAATACCTGAACGCGCAAATTAAAGCGGGTGCTCAATCGGTAATGGTATTTGATACATGGGGTGGTGTACTGACTCCTCGTGACTACAACCTATTCTCACTGCAATACATGCACAAAATCGTTGATGGCCTAATCCGTGAAAACGAAGGTCGTCGAGTACCGGTTACTCTGTTCACTAAGAACGGTGGCATGTGGCTTGAGTCTATCGCAGCAACAGGTTGTGATGCGGTTGGTCTAGACTGGACTATCAACATCGCAGATGCAAAAGCTCGCATCGGCGACAAAGTTGCTCTGCAAGGTAACATGGATCCTTCAATGCTTTACGCTCAGCCTGAACGTATTCGCGAAGAAGTGGGCAGCATCCTTGAAGGCTTCGGCGACGGTGGTACCGGCCATGTATTTAACCTAGGCCACGGTATCCACTTAGATGTACCGCCAGAGAACGCTGGTGTATTCGTTGACGCTGTTCACGAATTGTCTAAGCCTTACCACAAGTAATTCTGAGTAAGATTATTGAAAGCGCTGTTGGGAAACCAACAGCGCTTTTTTATTGCCTGAAATTGGCATTTGATGGCGGTTTAATCTTGTTGTGTGCAGTTAATTAGGTATTTGGATCATGGTAGGCCAAATGCTCAGAGATGTGTTTCCTGATATAAGGAATGACTTCACTTTCAAACCAAGGGTTCTTCTTGAGCCAGATATTATTGCGTGGCGAAGGGTGGGGTAATGGCAAAAACTCAGGCGCCCACCTTTGCCAATCACGCACGGTTTCGGTCAATGTGCTGGTGGTTTTGTTTGTTAGGTAATGGTTTTGTGCGTACTGGCCAATCAGCAGTGTCATTTGAATATTGGGTAGAGATTGCAGCACTTTGTTGTGCCAAAGCCCCGCGCACTCTTTGCGTGGTGGGAGATCGCCACTTTTCCCTTTCCCCGGATAACAAAACCCCATAGGCACAATCGCGACTTTTTGCTCGTCGTAAAAAGTATCGCTATCTACCCCTAACCATTCTCTTAGTCGTTCACCACTGGCGTCATTCCAAGGTATCGACGACTCATGCACCTTGATACCCGGCGCTTGGCCTATGATCAGCAAGCGCGCGTTTGGATGCGCTTGAATCACCGGGTTGGCACCGTGTGATAGGTGAGGCTTACAAGCTCGGCATTGTCGAATCTCTTTAAGTAACGAAGAGGACATCAGTAACCTTTTTCAAAATCGATGACATGATTAAGTGTAAAGCCATCTCGCCACTGTTTGTAATTCTCTGCGAAGATCTCGACTACTTGTCTTGGCTCACTGAGTGCAGCGATGTGTGGAGTGATGGTGACTTGCGGTAGTTTCCAGAAAGGATGTTCCTGAGAGAGGGGTTCACTTTCAAACACATCTAAAAATGCGTGTTCTACCCATCTGTTTTTTATGGCGAGCAACAAGGCTTTATTGTCGATGCTTTCCCCTCGACCGACATTAAACAGCAACACATTAGAGCAGTAACCTAACGTGGTTTGGTTCAACAGCTGATAGGTTTCAGCGGTTGATGGCAAGGTGTTGACCACAATATCGGCCTGCTTAAGGGCAGCCTCTATCTCATTGATGTGGAAAGTCTCTTTAAAGGTTTCTTGTTTGGATGGGATGCCGGTACGGTTGACACCTATGGTATGAATACCAAAAGCCGCCGCGGTTTTTGCCAAATGACTGCCGATTGAACCTGTTCCTAAAATCACCATAGTTTTGTCAGTTAGGCTAGTATAAAGCTGTGGCTGCCAGTTTCGTTGTTGTTGATGCTGGTGGTAATGAGGGAAGTGTCTACAGTGACTGATTGTGTAACCCAATACGTATTCTGCGATAGCCGGGCCAAAGATGCCTTTGACGTTGGTTAGCGTATAGTCCTGACGCAGATCTGGCTGAGTGAGTTTATTGATTCCGGCATAGGTACTCTGTACCCAGTCTAGCTCTTTAAACTCGCCGAGGCGTTCTGCGATTAGAGGTGGTGACGCCAAGACAATCTGTGCTGATTCGGGGTTTTGAGTGATTTCTAGGTCGGGTAAATCCTGGTTTAGAATCAGTTGCGTATAGGTATCGTCATGCTCAGTAAGAATATAGAGCTTATTCGTAAAATTGTTCATCGGCTTACCTTTTCCCCCCAGGGTTTATCAAGTACACTTTCGCTGTCTTTTTCTGCAATTATTGAGTGACTATGCTTCAGAATCCACTGCAGGTTCGTCTTGAAAAGTTAGAACCTTGGCAACAAATTACCTTTATGGCGTGTCTATGTGAGCGTATGTACCCTAACTATGCCATGTTTTGTGAGAATACAGAATTTGCGGAAGCTCGAATCTATCGTGATGTTTTGGATAGCATTTGGGAAATCCTGACGGTTAAAACAGCAAAGGTGAACTTTGAGCGTCAACTTGAGAAGGTTGAAGAGCTATTCCCTAGCGGTGATGATTTTGATTTTTATGGTGTTTACCCAGCAATGGACGCATGCCAAGGCCTAGCAACGCTAATTCATGGTCTGCTTGACCGTGAACATATGTTGGAAGCGGTAATTAAAGTGAGTCAACAATCGGTGAAGACGGTTGCTGAGCTTGAGTTTGCTCAAGGCGCTGAAGAAGTGACGAACGAAAACCAGAAAGAAAACGAAGCGGTGTGTGAAGAGTGGGACGTTCAGTGGGCCATTTTCCGACCTCTACGTGAAACGACTGAGCGTGACTTAGAGCTGATCAAAGACCTACGCCACGAACTGCGTGAAGACCCAGTCAGTAACATTGGTGTTGCGCTATAATTCGCAATTGCACCAAGGTACGAATAAAAACAAAGGCTCCCTAGGGAGCCTTTGTTGTATCTGACGGTATCAAATTTAGATTAAGCGTCTTTTTTGTCTTCGTTCTACACTTTGTCTTTTGATGCCTTATCTTTTGATGCGTCGTCGTCATTCGTTGATTTTGCATCTGAAGAGTCGTTGTCTGCTGGAGTTTCTTCCTCGTCCTCGTCATCGCGGTTTTCGATAACACCGTGTGTCTCTTTCCACTTCTCCCAGCGTTGGAACGCCAGTTCTTGCATGTCAGTCGTCTTATCCGCTTCGTCGACAATCTCTTCGCCCACTAGGTGCTCAAAGATGTCTTCTAGGGTGATGATGCCCTGAATAGTGCCGTATTCGTCCACAACTAAAGACAGTTGCAGGCGGTTTGCCATCATCTGGTCAAAGGCCTTAGCCAAGCCCATGTTGTTCAGCAACACGTGGATAGGGCGCATTACTTCACCCAAAGCTTTCTCACCACAACCGGCTTGCTGCAATCTAAACAGCTCTAAGCGGTGAACAAAACCGATGATGTTGTCACTCTGCTCGCTGTAAACCAGCGGACGTGAGAATGGCGTGTCTTTATGTTGTTCTAGGAACGTATTCACACTCATTTCCGCATCAACACGGAATACCACTGGGCGCGGCGTCATTACCTGAGTCACGGGTACATCTTGAATACCCAGTAGGTTGCTCAGGATTTTTGACTCGCCTTCTGCAAATTCACCGCTCTCTTTTGCCAAAATCGCCATTGCAGATAACTCATCACGCATTTTTGGTGCTTGGTGGCCACGAGCAAGACGTTTGGTGATCTGTTCTGAGAACCATACAAACGGTGTTAGGAAGAACACCATCCAACGAAGCACGCTTGCCGAAGCAGGAGCAAGTTGACGCCAGTAGGTTGCACCAATGGTTTTTGGAACAATCTCAGATAATACCAAGATACCTAGCGTTAGCACGGCAGAGAAGACACCTAACCATTGGCTACCAAAAACGACAGCCGCTTGTGCACCTGCTGTCGCAGCACCGATAGTATGGGCGATGGTGTTGAGCGTTAAAATTGACGCAAGCGGGCGGTCAATATCTGTTTTCAGTTTGTCTAAAGACTCTGCTGCAGGGTGCCCATTTTGTTTTAGTTGAGCAATGTAGCTCGGACTAATACTCAAAAGTACAGCTTCCAAAACAGAACAAATGAAAGAAACTCCAATAGCAATGGAGACGTAAATAGATAGCAGCAGCATGTTTGCCCTTAAATTAAATTGTACGCTTTAGCAGCGATTCAGCGTGGATTATAGTGAAAAAGTAGTGGCTAGGTCATCATTAATTTTGCTCTCAGCCCCTTTTAAACAAGGGCTTGCTTAATAAAATCAGTAACAAATTGTGAGTTATTACTCATATTATGGCTAAAACTACGGCATTAGAGCTAAAGATCGACGACAAACCTTTGCCAGATGGGGCATTTATGTTTTAGAGTGAATTGAATTCAAAAATACAAAGAAGGGAAACCTAAAATGAACAAGACTCAATTAATCGACTTTATTGCTGAAAAAGCGGACCTTTCTAAAGCACAAGCTAAAGCTGCTCTAGAAGCGACTCTTGGCGGTGTTACAGATGCTCTTAAAGATGGCGATCAAGTTCAGCTAATTGGTTTTGGTACTTTTAAAGTAAACCACCGTGCAGCTCGCACTGGTCGTAACCCAAAAACTGGTGATGAGATCCAAATCGCTGCTGCAAATGTTCCAGCATTTGTTGCAGGTAAAGCGCTGAAAGATTCAGTGAAATAATCTAAACTGTACCGAGGTAGTCGTATTCCACCTCGGTACAGGTTTTTATGAAAAAAGCATTTCTTCTCGTTTCACTATTATCTACATTTCTTATTGGCTGTTCTTCAACAAGCCCTCGCAAAAACCTAGAGCAATTTGAAACTCACACTGGCGGCCAAGTCATGGGCGACGCGACAAGTTTCTACTGGGTCACCAATAAGCTAACACAACCTCATACTTCAGCTGACTACGTCACTGTGGGCGATTACGGCTGGTACCAAACTGACTATGCTTGGTCGGAAGGTGTACTGCGTGAATTCATTCGTGAAGGTGAACAGCGTAATTCATCGAATGAGCTAGTCCCTTATCGCGTCCATGTGCGTTTCAATAAGTCAGGCGAAGCTGTGTATCAACAGTATCGTCTTAACAACAAGATCTTACCTATCCAAGCTAAACAGCTTGAGAACTACCAGAAAGAAGCTAAGTCGGTTCTAGAGACCACAATGAAGCAATATGACGAAGGTTTTCGACTGATTCAGGGTTACTGGAATGGTAGCTCTTTCGAAACATGCTCTGGCGGCGAATTTGATAGCTTTGAGTTTAACCAGACCTTGCCAAGCTTCGTGATTGACCGATTGGCGTCAGTGGAAAGCTATGCAGCGTTTCTAGGCAGCGATTCACTCGGTAAAATGTCGGTTGAAGAGCTACTGATGTTAGCTGATGACAGCCATGACTGTGTGACAAGGCCTTCATTACTTAAAGAGTAGTGGGTAATCAAAGAATTAAGAGTATTTGGCCTACTGTAGGCCAAGTGCTGATTTGTCTGTACAGATGCAGATTAAGCAATAAAAAAGGCGCCTGAGAGGCGCCTTTTTTCATTTTGTTGCGAACAGTCTTTTACGGTCACTCACTTACCGTATTCGGATTAAGCGAGTGACAGTATTGATTACTGCTCTTGCTCGCGCGCAATCGCACGGTAACCAATGTCATTGCGGTGGAACATACCATTCCAGCTAACTTGCTTCGTTAACGCGTAAGCGCGTTCCTGAGCCTCAGAAACCGTGTTGCCTAGTGCTGTTGCACACAGTACACGGCCGCCGTTTGTCACAACGTCGCCAGCTTCGTTATTTGTAGTACCTGCGTGGAAAACCTTTTGGCCTTCAACTTCGCTTGTTGGTAGTGAAATAACGTCACCTTTTGCGTAGTCAGCAGGGTAGCCGCCAGCTGCAAGAACAACACCGATCGAAGCGCGTGGATCCCACTTAGATTCTGCTTCGTCCAGTTTCTCGTCGATAGCCATTAGGCAAAGCTCAACAAGGTCTGACTCCATGCGCATCATGATAGGTTGCGTTTCAGGGTCGCCGAAGCGGCAGTTGTATTCGATAACCTTAGGTGTGCCGTCAGCATCGATCATTAAGCCAGCGTAAAGGAAACCAGTGTAAGGTGCGCCTTCAGCATCCATACCACGTACCGTTGGGTAGATAACTTCCTCAAGGATACGGTTGTGGATTTCCGGAGTCACAACTGGAGCTGGAGAGTAAGCACCCATGCCGCCAGTATTCGGCCCCGTGTCTTTGTCGCCAACACGTTTGTGATCTTGGCTGGTGGCCATAGGCAGAACGCTAGAGCCGTCAACCATTACGATGAAGCTTGCTTCTTCGCCTTCAAGGAACTCTTCGATAACCACGCGGCTGCCTGCTTCGCCAAAGGCGTTGCCCGCTAGCATGTCTTTGATTGCGTCTTCAGCTTCTTCAAGTGTCATCGCAACGATCACGCCTTTACCAGCGGCAAGACCGTCTGCTTTTACTACGATTGGTGCGCCTTGCTCACGTACGTAAGCGATAGCTGGGTCAATCTCAGTAAAGTTTGCGTAGTAACCTGTTGGGATGTCATGACGAGCTAGGAAGTCTTTCGTGAACGCTTTTGAACCTTCAAGCTGCGCTGCTGCTTGAGTAGGGCCAAAGATAGGCAGACCGACTTCGCGGAATGCATCAACCACACCAATAACCAATGGCGCTTCAGGACCAACGATAGTCAGTTCGATTTTTTTCTCTTGAGCAAACGCAACTAAACCAGCGATGTCTTCAACACCGATGTTTACATTCTCAAGTTTCGGCTCAAGTGCAGTACCTGCGTTACCTGGAGCAATGAATACTGTTTCAACGTTTGGGTTCTGTGCTGCTTTCCAACCTAGTGCATGCTCACGACCGCCGGCACCAATAATCAATACATTCATGTTTTAAAATCCTTATAGCTGCTTCAGAGTCTTTATTTCTGTGTCAAACATGCTCACTTATAGTCATAAGCTCCGCGTGTTTTCCTTGAACTAAAGTCACTGACTTGCTCTACGTATTTCAAATATCGGAATATTTAAAAAACAAAATTATAAGTTTTGCTCAAAGTAGTTGGTGATGTGGCTAGGCAGCAATTGAGCCCATCCCCGGGAGCATAGCTCGCTATGTGACCGGGGTGGGCGAAAGCAGCTAACGACGCCACAGTGCCAAATACGAAGAGGAAATTAGTGGCGGAAGTGACGCATGCCTGTAAAGATCATCGCCATGCCGTGTTCGTCTGCTGCTGCGATAACTTCGTCATCACGCATAGAGCCGCCCGGTTGGATAACACACTTGATGCCAGCTTCTGCTGCCGCGTCGATACCGTCACGGAATGGGAAGAATGCATCTGATGCCATCACACAACCTTCAACCTGTAGACCTTCGTCTGCAGCTTTGATGCCTGCAATTTTCGCAGAATAAACGCGGCTCATTTGGCCTGCGCCCACACCAATAGTCATGTCGCCTTTCGAGTAAACGATAGCGTTAGATTTAACGTACTTCGCTACTTTCCAGCAGAATAGCGCGTCTTTTAGCTCTTCAGCTGTAGGTTGGCGCTTAGAAACCACTTTAAGGTCATCTTCAGACACCATGCCTTGATCGCGGTCTTGAACCAGTAGGCCGCCGTTAACGCGTTTCACGTCAAAGCCAGTTGTCTTAGTTGTCCACTCGCCACACTCAAGTAGGCGAAGGTTTTTCTTAGCCGCTACGATTTCTACTGCTTCAGCAGAAACAGAAGGTGCAATGATAACTTCAACGAATTGACGCTCAGTGATAGCCGTTGCTGTTGCTGCGTCTAGTTCACGGTTGAAAGCGATGATGCCGCCAAATGCAGACGTTGGGTCTGTTTTGAATGCACGGTCATAAGCTTCTAGGATATCTTCACCTAGTGCTACACCACATGGGTTAGCGTGCTTAACAATCACACATGCTGGCTGGTCGAACTCTTTCACACACTCAAGTGCTGCGTCAGTGTCAGCGATGTTGTTGTAAGAAAGCGCTTTACCTTGAATCTGGCGAGCGGTAGACACTGACGCTTCTTCAGGGTTTGCTTCAACGTAGAATGCCGCTGCTTGGTGGCTGTTCTCACCGTAGCGCATGTCTTGTTTTTTCTCGAACTGTTGGTTGAACGTGCGAGGGAATTTGCTTTCTTCGTCACCTTCTTTGTTCTCGCCGTAGCTAGGAACCATAGTGCCGAAGTAGTTTGCGATCATGCCGTCGTAAGAAGCGGTGTGCTCGAATGCTGCGATAGCGAGGTCGAAGCGAGTCTCTAGTGTTAGAGATTTATCGTTCGCGTCCATTTCAGCGACAACGCGCTCGTAGTCGTGTGCGTTAACAACGATCGTTACGTCTTTGTGGTTTTTCGCTGCAGAGCGAACCATTGTAGGGCCGCCGATGTCGATGTTCTCAACAGCATCAGCAAGGGTACAACCTTCTTTAGCAACGGTTTCTGCGAATGGGTATAGGTTTACAACAACCATATCGATAGGGTTGATACCGTGAGTTTCCATCACGTCATCATCTTGGCCACGACGGCCTAGAACACCACCATGAACTTTTGGGTGCAGAGTCTTAACACGGCCATCCATCATTTCTGGGAAACCAGTGTAGTCAGATACTTCTGTAACAGAGATGCCTTTTTCAGCAAGCAGGCGAGCAGTGCCACCGGTAGATAGGATATCTACACCACGGTTAGCAAGAGCTTGTGCAAATTCAACGATACCAGTTTTGTCTGATACGCTGATTAGAGCGCGGCGAATTGGACGAGCGTTATTCATGCTTCCATCTTCCTCAAATTCATGGGGTTAAAATAAAGATATTTGCCAAAAAAGAACTTGTTTCTATCTTCTTAGCGTGGATTATCTTAGATACCAGTAAGAGATAAAATATTGGCCAGTTTTGGTAAAGACCTTTTGGGTTAGTCTTATGATTAAGCTATAAGATAACCAACTCCAAATTTGATGGCGCAGATTCTAACTAATTTATTACAAAAAAGCTCGCGCAATCGTTTGGCATCTCAAAATTAATTATGAAAAGTGCCATTTCAGCCTGAAAAGTAACGATAAGGTTAATTGTGGAATGGACGAAACAGTAGGAAAAAACATGTTTCAGATCGGTGAATTAGCGAAGCGATGCGGTGTGACAGCCGATACCTTGCGATTTTATGAGAAGAATAACCTGATCGCGCCAGCCAGTCGCAGTGACTCGGGTTATCGCCTATATGATGAAAATAACCAGAAACAGGTGACGTTTATTCTCAAATCTAAAGCGTTGGGGCTGAGTTTGGACGAGATTAAAGAATTGCTTGAGATTCGCCTCGAGGCCACACAGCACAGTTGCGCTGAAGTGAAGTCGATTACCTCAGCAAAGCTAGAGATGATTGATGAGAAGATTACCGAGTTAACTAAGATTCGCACCGCACTTAAAAAGATTAATGATGCGTGTTGTGGTCACGTAGACGATGATGCAAGCCATTGTTCGATTCTAGCAGCCTTGGACTCAGCAAACGTCGACAAAGGTCGCTGCTGTCGCACTGGAGAGTAATCAGCGACTATCACGGATCGACAAGCCAAAAAAAAGCCAAACTCAACAATGAGCTTGGCTTTCAATTCAATAAATTACGAAAGAACGATTAGTTCATGCCGTATTTTTTAAGTTTCTTGCGAAGAGTACCGCGGTTAATACCCATCATGGTTGCTGCGCGAGTTTGGTTACCGCGAGTGTACTGCATGATAGTGTCTAGTAGTGGCTGTTCAACTTCAGCTAATACTAATTCGTATAACTCGCTGACTTCTTGACCGTTTAATTGAGCAAGGTAATTTTTCAATGATGCTTTAACTGAGTCACGTAGTGGCTTCTGCGTGATTTGGTCTTGTGATGTAACTGTAGTTACTGTCAATGCTTCTGAAGTCAGATTTTGTTCGAACATATTCGGTCTAGCTCTTCTCGTAATTATGGTGCAACGTTATCAAAAAAACCTTCTAGCGCTTCAAGCTGCAGATCACCTGCTTCGAATGCGTTGAAGGTACGGCGAAACTCACTCGCTTGTTCATGTTCTTTTAGATACCAACCCACATGCTTACGAGCGATGCGAGGGCCTAAAAACTCTCCATAAAATTCATGTAGAGCGTGCACATGACCAAGCATGATGTCTTTCACTTCCGAAATCGGGAGTGGGTCCATCGTGGTGCCGTTTTCCAAATAGTGTAGGATTTCGTTAAAAATCCAAGGACGTCCTTGGGCAGGTCGACCTATCATTAAAGCATCAGCGCCGGTGTACTCCAGCACAAACTTCGCTTTTTCCGGACTATCGATATCACCGTTAGCGATAACCGGAATAGATACTGCTTGTTTCGCTGCTTTAATGTGTTTGTATTCTGCCTCACCTTTGTACATACAAGCGCGAGTTCTTCCATGGAGCGCAAGAGCTTGTATGCCGCAGTCTTCGGCTATTTTCGCGATTTGGACACAGTTTCTATTGTCTGTATCCCAGCCTGTGCGCGTTTTCAACGTTACTGGAACGTCGACAGCATTGACCACCGCTTTCAGAATGTCTTCAATGAGTTCTGGATGCTGCAGTAAGGCTGAGCCCGCAAGCTTCTTATTCACTTTTTTGGCTGGACAACCCATGTTGATATCGATGATTTGCGCACCGTTATCGACATTAAATTGAGCAGCCTCGGCCATAAGCTGTGGATCTGCACCAGCGATTTGTACTGAACGAATGCCCGATTCGCCTTCATGTACCATACGCTGCTGAGACTTTGACGTTTTCCAAACTTTCGGATTGGAGGACATCATTTCACTGACTGCCATCCCCGCACCGTAGCGAAGACACAACTCACGGAATGGTCTATCCGTTACGCCAGCCATAGGAGCGACGATTAGATTGTTCTTAAGTTGATAATTTCCGATTTTCAAAAATGTCATCACAGTTCTGTACCAGCAAGGGCGCGCATTTTACGCATTTTTTCGCTGCGTGAAAAGACTAATATTTGAGCATTTACAATTTGTTTTTGTAATTTGTTTAAATTTCAGTCAATTAGCGCCCAAAGTCTTGTCTAGCCTTGCTTGCGACCTGAGATTCGACACCATTCTTGTTGTTCGATGATCGGATCAATGTGAAGCTCATCACGATAATAAGTGGCAACATCTTCTGCTTGTGTATCTAAAACACCCGACATCGCAAGTACACCATTTGGCTTAACTAGGCCCTTGATGATGCCAGAAAGGTCGCGTAATGGACCCGCAAGAATGTTGGCAACAACAACGTCTGCTAGCAAACCTTCCGGTTGATCTTGTGGCAAGAACACCTCTAGTTGCTCAGCAACGCCATTGCGTTGTGCGTTGTCTTTTGATGCAAGCAGAGCTTGAGGATCAATGTCGATCCCGATAACTTTTGCTGCGCCTAGTTTGATCGCAGCGATCGCTAGGATGCCTGAGCCACAACCGAAGTCGATCACGGTTTTGCCTGCAAGGTCTAAGCCTTCAAGCCACTCAAGACACAATGCCGTTGTCGGGTGAGTACCTGTACCAAATGCAAGGCCAGGGTCTAGCATTACGTTAACAGCGTCAGGTTCAGGGATATCGCGCCAGCTAGGGCAGATCCATAAACGCTCACCAAACTTCATTGGGTGGAAGTTGTCCATCCATTCACGCTCCCAATCCTTGTCTTCAATTTGCTCTACTTTATGAGCAAAGTCTGCAGGGAACATGTTGCTTGCTTTAATCTGCGCTAGAACGACACCAGTATCAGTCTCAGCGTCGTAAAGCGCGAGAATGTCAGTATCACCCCAAAGGCGAGTTTCGCCTGGCAGAGGCTCAAATACAGGGGTATCTTGTGCATCCAGGAAAGTTACAGAAAGAGCACCAGTCTCTTCCATTAACATGTCGCCGATTTGTTCGGCATTTTCATTGGTAGCATTAAGCTTGATTTGAATCCAAGGCATGGCTGCATCTTCTATATGAGAAAAATTGGATGGCGAGTCTAGCAGAAAATATGAGCAAATTCACCAAAACCCCACGGAATATAATGGGGATTAAAGATTGATTTTTTCGGCGGTTCAAAAACAAAAATGCTCACCGAAGTGAGCATTTTGACTGTTCTTAAACGAACGGATTATGACAAACCAAGTTTCTTCTCAAGGTAGTGGATGTTTGCACCACCGTGTTGGAAGTTTTCGTCGTTCATAATAGACAGTTGAAGCTCAGTATTAACGTTAATACCTTCAACAATCATTTCACCCAATGCGTTCTTCATACGAGCGATAGCAACATCACGGTTCTCACCGTAAGTGATCAGCTTACCAATCATTGAATCGTAGTGTGGTGGCACTGTGTAACCCGTGTAGATGTGAGATTCCCAACGTACGCCCATGCCGCCTGGTGCGTGGAAACGTTCAATCTTACCTGGTGAAGGTAGGAAACGAACTGGATCTTCAGCATTGATACGACATTCGATTGAGTGGCCACGCAGCTTAATGTCATCCTGAGTGAATGATAGAGGCTGACCAGCTGCAATACGTAGCTGTTCTTTCACTAGGTCGATACCCGTTACCATTTCAGTAATCGTGTGTTCAACCTGGATACGAGTGTTCATTTCGATGAAGTAGAATTCACCGTTCTCGTATAGGAATTCAAATGTACCTGCACCGCGGTAACCGATCTCAATACATGCACGAGTACAACGTTCGCCAATGTACTTACGCATCTCTTCAGTGATACCTGGAGCTGGCGCTTCTTCCACAACTTTCTGGTGACGACGCTGCATTGAACAGTCACGCTCACCTAGGTGGATAGCATTACCTTGGCCATCTGCAAGCACTTGTACTTCAATGTGACGTGGGTTTTCTAGGAATTTCTCCATGTAAACCATGTCGTTGTTGAAACATGCTTTTGCTTCAGCACGAGTCATCGCGATAGCTTCTGTTAGTTCTGCTTCAGAACGAACAACACGCATACCACGACCGCCGCCGCCGCCAGATGCCTTGATGATAACTGGGAAGCCAATGCGTTTAGCGTGCGCTTTGTTTTTTGCTTCGTCGTCGTCAAGAGGGCCGTCAGAACCTGGTACACAAGGTACGCCAGCTTTCTTCATTGACGTGATAGCTGACACTTTGTCACCCATCATGCGAATGGTTTCAGCTTTAGGGCCAACGAAGATAAAGCCACTGCGCTCTACCTGTTCTGCAAAGTCTGCATTTTCAGATAGGAAGCCGTAGCCAGGGTGAACAGCTACTGCACCTGTAACTTCAGCTGCGCTGATGATACGAGGGATGTTTAGGTAGCTATCGATACCACGAGCTGGACCGATACAAATGGTTTCGTCTGCAAGCAGTACGTGCTTAAGATCACGGTCAGCAGTTGAGTGAACCGCTACCGTTTTAATGCCAAGCTCTTTACATGCACGCAGAATACGTAGTGCAATCTCACCACGGTTCGCGATTACTAATTTATCTAACATAATGAGTGCTCTCTATTATTCGATAATTACTAGAGCTTGGTCGAATTCTACTGGTTGACCGTCTTCAACTAGGATAGCTGTTACAACACCAGATTTATCAGCTTCGATTTGGTTCATCATTTTCATTGCTTCAACGATACATAGCGTTTCGCCAGCAGTTACAGATTGACCAACTTTAACGAATGGTTTTGCGTCTGGGCTTGGAGCGCCGTAGAAAGTACCAACCATTGGAGAAAGAACTTGGTGACCAGCTGGAACTGCAGGAGCTGCTGCTTCTGCTGCTACAGGTGCCGCCGCAGGAGCTGCTGCCGCTACAGGTGCTGGAGCAGCTGCATATTGAACAGGTGCTACAGGTGCAGTGCTGTTACGACTGATTCGTACTGACTCTTCACCTTCAGAGATTTCTAGCTCAGAAATACCAGACTCTTCAACCAATTCGATTAGCTTTTTGATTTTGCGAATATCCATTGTTTCTTTCTCTTTATCTGTTAATTGAACTTACTCTATGACTGAGTAGGTTAGTAATAGTTCGTTGTTTATGTTTACTTTGAGTTGAGCTTGCTGAGCGCAGCGGTCAAAGCAAATTGATAACCTTGGGCACCTAAGCCACAAATCACACCTTCTGCTTTATCAGATAGGTAAGAGTGGTGACGGAATGGTTCACGCGCGTGAACATTCGATAGATGAACCTCAATAAATGGTATTGCAACGCCAAGTAGTGCATCACGCAGTGCCACACTGGTATGTGTAAAGGCTGCTGGGTTGATAATAATAAAATCAACATTTTGATAAGCACTATGGATAGCTTCAATCAGTTCGTACTCACGATTTGACTGTAAGTGAGATAGCTCAACATCGTGTGCTTTCGCTTGCTCGGTCAGTGAGCTAATAATCTGGTCAAGTGTTTGAGAACCGTAGTGTGCGGGCTCTCTAAGGCCTAACAGGTTAAGGTTTGGGCCATTTAAAACTAGAATGCGAAACTTTGTAGACATCGTGGGGCTATCTTCCTTTATCGTGTTTACGAACGTGAATGTTGCCATTTTATTGAAAATTTGCGGTTAATTTCCAGTGAGAAAAACCCAAATTTAAAAATTAGAACCAGATTATAGCTAATTCAGCGCAAATCGCAGCAATTTACTGGTCTAATCTCCTATTGATACAGCTTGGAATTGTTACCAACTTAACAAAAAAGCGTCTTAGCCTTAATTTGGGGCGGGATATTTGAGATCAAGATCAGCCATAAAAAAACCGCCACATAGGTGACGGTTTAGAAAGTGCTGTTTTAAACAGTGATTAGCTGCTGTGACTGGTTGCTTATGCCAGTTCTGCTTTCTCGGCAATCAGCTTATCAACCACACTTGGGTCGGCCAGTGTCGAGGTATCACCTAGGTTACCTGTATCGCCAGTCGCGATTTTACGCAGGATACGACGCATGATTTTACCCGAACGAGTTTTTGGTAGAGAGTCGGTCCAGTGCAGTACATCTGGCGTTGCAATTGGGCCAATCTCTTTACGTACCCAGTCTTTTACTTCTTTATGAAGCTCTGCGGTTGGGAACTCACCATCATTCAGCGTGATGTAAGCGTAAATCGCTTGGCCTTTAATATCATGAGGGATGCCCACAATCGCGGCTTCTGCAATCTTATCGAACGCGACTAGAGCCGATTCAATCTCAGCAGTACCCATACGGTGACCTGATACGTTAAGTACATCATCGACACGCCCCGTAATCCAGTAGTAACCGTCTTCATCACGACGAGCGCCGTCACTGGTGAAGTACATGCCTTTAAAGGTCGAGAAGTAAGTCTGTTCGAAGCGGTCATGATCGCCATGAACGGTACGCATTTGGCCTGGCCAAGAGTCAAGAATCACTAGGTTGCCGTCTGTTGCACCCTCAATGATGTTACCCATGTTATCAACCAGTGCCGGTTGCACACCGAAGAATGGACGAGTTGCAGAGCCCGGTTTCAGGTCTGTTGCGCCTGGTAGCGGTGCAATCAAGATACCGCCCGTTTCTGTTTGCCACCATGTATCAACAATTGGAGATTGCTCATTACCGATTGTTTTGTAGTACCACTCCCACGCCTCTGGGTTGATAGGTTCACCCACTGAGCCCATGATTCTTAGGCTGTCACGAGAAGTACCTTCAACGGCTTCATTGCCTTTCGCCATCAATGCACGAATAGCCGTTGGCGCCGTATAAAGAATATTAACTTGGTGCTTATCGACCACTTCGCTCATGCGGCTGGTGTTCGGGTAATTTGGCACGCCTTCAAACAGAATCGTTTTTGCGCCATTAGCAAGCGGTCCGTAAACAAGATATGTGTGACCGGTAATCCAACCCACATCGGCTGTACACCAGAAAGTCTCGCCTTCTTGGTAATCGAATACGTATTTGAAGGTCATCGCAGCATAAACAAGGTAGCCACCTGTGGTGTGCATAACGCCTTTAGGTTTACCTGTTGAGCCTGACGTATAAAGGATGAATAGTGGATCTTCTGCGTTCATCTCTTCTGGTGGGCAATCTGCAGATACATTAGCAATAGCATCGTGCCACCACACATCGCGATGTTCGTGCCATGCCACATCACCGCCAGTGCGTTTGAATACAACAACCTTCTCGATGTTTTTCACTTCAGGGTTCGTCAGTGCTTCATCGACATTCTTTTTCAGTGGAACAGCACGGCCGCCACGCACGCCTTCATCGGCAGTGATAACGACTTTAGAATTTGAATCGATAATACGACCAGACAGTGCTTCTGGTGAGAAACCACCAAATACGACTGTGTGAACCGCACCGATACGGGTACACGCCAGCATGGCTACTGCCGCTTCTGGCACCATTGGCATGTATAAACAAACCACATCACCTTTGCGCACGCCTTGCTCTTTTAGAGCATTCGAAAACAGGCACACTTCTTTATGCAGTTCATTAAAAGTTAGAGTTTTATCATCTGCCGGGTCATCGCCTTCCCAGATGATAGCGACTTCATCACCGCGCTTAGCAAGGTGGCGGTCGATACAGTTAGCCGAAACGTTAAGCGTGCCATCTTCAAACCAGCGAATATCAATGTGGCCAGGGTCGAAAGAGGTGTTTTTTACTTGTGTGAAAGGTTTGATCCAATCAACGATTTTTCCGTGTTCACCCCAAAAGCCTTCAGGGTCAGAAACAGATTGCTGGTACATGGCTAGGTAAGTGTCATTATCCGCGTGTGTGGTTGATTTAATATTTTCTTTTACCGGATAAACGTGGGCTTCACTCATTGCATCTCTCCTTGTGCCTACATTCCTAATGAACTGGCAACTTCCTTTGTGTTCAGTTTCTAGGTCTATTACAGAACCGTCTTTGTGTTATCACTCTCGGCTAGGACGGCGATTTCCACAATTAGACTTTAGGATGAGACGCTGCTTTTCACTTACAAAATAGCGAGTTAAGTTCAATTTTGAGATGTTGCTCTCTATGTGAAGCGCCAGTGGTTGAATTAAGAATAAGAAGAGTTGAAACGGGGAAGGTCACCATGTTTCAGGCGCACAAAGATCAGCGCAGCGGAGATAGCGTCTTGTAATGCATCATGTTTATTGACCGGGATAGGTAAATCGAGTTGGCGACAGATGGCGTCCATACTGAGATCAAAATAGGCATTGGGCAGCTGTCTTTCGAGTTTGTCTTGATAGAGTTGGCTCACTTCGACTAATCGGTTAGGCAGTGGAAATCCAAGCTGTTTTAAACAGGCGCGGTCGAGAATTTTTTTATCATAGCGGATGTGATAGCCGACTAAAGGACGATTTCCAATGAAGTTCAGTAGCTCGATTAAAGCCTGTTTTTCTTCGATGCCGTGCTTTAGATCTTGATGACGGATACGGTGGATTTTTATTGAATTGCAATCGAGCGATTGGGGGGCGCGCAACCGGACTTCAAAAGGTTGGCTGGTAATGATTCGGTTACCGATGATCTTGGTCGCGGCAATGGTAACTAATTCTGCCTGATTGGGATCTAGGCTGGTGGTTTCACAATCGAGCGATACATATTCATGATCAATAGGCGCAGTAAACAGAGGCTGATAGAGGGAGCCTTTGAGCTTGTGATGCCAGTAATAGCGAACCAACCTATTCATCGTTCAATGCCTAATCCCGTATCTGATAGTGGTAGCCGAGCCATTGCTTGAATTTCTTCACCACGTGCAGGCTATGACGAAGCAGATCCCTGTCTGCTCGTTCCATCAGTTTGACGTTAATCTTGTTGCTGCTGTGCTGCTGAGAAAGCCTTTGGGCTAAGCGCCACTTAAAGAATTGCTTGAGTGCTTCACTGAGATTATCGGCAGTACTTTGCTCTAATACTTTCTTGCTGACCAGCTGCTCAATGCGTTCGAAGGTGTTGTTGACCGTGACACCATGTTCTAGGCAAAGCGCTCTCACACCATGCACGATAGGGAAAATACCGCCTTGTTTGATATCGAGTCCGGACTTAGATTGCTTCACATTACCAAACAGGGTCAGGGGAACTGAGAAGTTCAGCGCCGGGCGGCAGAACTCCGTCAGAATCAATTCTTGTCCGAGCATTAAATCACTGAGGTGCTGCTTTACAGGTTTTAATAACTCTCTATTCCCCGCTACTGCGTGTGCATCTGCCATGATCGCGATATCCATCACGGTGTCTGGCGTGGCTTTTTTTACCCAATGGGTGAGGGTTTGTTTCCACTCTTGTTCTGAATGCACCCATTTCGGATTGTTGACCATTACGTTGCCCGGGCACAGTGGGTAACCCAATTGTTGAAGGGTATGGGTGAGGTCGTTCATGGCACTTTGGCATTGATGCCATTCCAAACCATCTTGAATAATCAGAGCGTTGTCTTGATCGGTTTTGAGAATTTGCTCTCCACGCCCCTCAGAACCCAGCACGATTAGGCAGCAATGATTATGCAGTGCAGGTGGGATCACCAACTCAAAAGCCTTCTCTATGATCTGTTCGTTGACCGCAGAAATCAGCTCCATGATAAAGCGTGTGCGAATCCCATTACTGAGCAAGCTCTCGACCAGTTGACGTTGTTTGTTGGATGCCATTGCCAATTCTTCAACGCTGGTGGCGCGCGCAATACGCAAAGTAAGAACGTGGGAGTGTGTGGAGAATGCACTGAGAATCTGTGTCATATCCACCATGCCGACCGCATTTTTACCATCACAAACCATCAACCTTTTTACTCGATTTCTGGTCATGGTAATCATGGCGTTAAATAAGAAATCGCCTTGGTTCACGTGCATCACCGGAAACGTTGCGATCTCACCGACAGGCGCATCCAGTGTGAAATTATCGAGCATCACAGCATGCAATAAATTGGTTCGAGTGACGATTCCATACGGCAAGGAACATGATGATCCAAAAGCTTTTGGATCATCATGTTCCAAATGGACTAGGGCCGAGTCTAACCCTTGTTCTTTAAGGGTTTGAGTGACTTGGTTGATCGGTTGGTTTGGTTCAAGTATCAGTGGTGGGTGATAGATAGAGTCATCCACTTTGGTTAATATAAACTCGGCAAGATTCTGTTGCTGCTGGGCGGCTTCTATCAAAGCTTTTCGTGTTGATAGGTTGCTATCAAAGTAGGCAGCGAATTGGCCATTGGCGTGGTAAAGCTCAAGAAAAATATCGGTGGGCAGCAGATAACTTAATGTATCTTCGAGTGCGATATATTGGTGTTTGGTGTGGGGTTCAAACTGGCTGCGGACATCAAAAATATCGTCATTGGCATAGTGTGCGTAAATCTCACCATCACTGCTCGCGCGCTCTTCAACAGCTCCTTTGATCAAAATATGCAGGTGTCGGCTCGGCCTTTCAGCTTCCAGTATCACTTCTTGAGAGCGGTAATACACCACGTCTAATGAAGAGCGAAGCTTCAACTGTTCGGCGTCGGACAGGCTATCGAAGGGCGGGTGCTGCATATTAAATTTGTCAGGCATAAGCATCACAAGAAGAAATGGGAGTCTTTAATCAGTCTGACAAAATACCAGCGAAGCTCCAGACGACTTTAGTCTAAATGCGAGTATGAGTATTGATGAGCGTGAAATCTCTTGTTGAAATGCGATATCCAGACCCATTGAATATGGGAATACTATCCCAGTAATAATTCCCTTTTTCATCGTATGCAAGATAGGCATAATTGGTGCTGCCTTTTTCCGCACACTTTATAGGTCATTTATGTTTAGCCCTTCACCCTATGGCTGGATCTCTCAGTATTTTCTTGGTTTCTTTTTTGCGTATGGCGTGTATTTGCCATTTTGGGCGTTGTGGTTTGAAGACCAAGGCGTGTCTGCTGGTGATATTGGCGTATTGATTGGTATCGGCTTTGCGACTCGTTGTGTGGCCAACTTAGTGATTACGCCGCGTATCCATAAAGTGGAACACTTGATGCCAGCGCTACGCTGTTTGAGTTTCGCTGCGCTGCTGTTTGTCGGTTTCCACTTCTTCACCGGTGGCAGCTTTATACTGATGTTGTTGGCAACGGTACTGTTTAACCTCTGTTGTGGGCCGATCATTCCTCTTTCTGATGCGATGGCTAACCATTACAGTCGTTTGAAAATGCTCGACTACGGCCGAACTCGTCTTTGGGGATCAATTGCCTTTATCGCAGGTTCAACGGTTGTTGGCTATTTGGTGGCACAATTCGGCACTGACATGATTTTGTATACTGCGCTTGCCGGTGTGTTGCTGTCATTGATTCTTGCGATGAGAAACCCCAATGTGATGCCAGTAACACAATCTGAGCAACAAGCGGCGCGACCAAAACTAGGTGAACTGCTGCGTGAGTCGTCAGTGGTAAAGTTTTTAGCCTTGATGGCGCTGCTGCAAGGTAGTCATGCGGCTTACTACAGTTTTAGTGCGATTTATTGGAAAGAAGCGGGTCACTCAGAAGCTATCATCGGTTATTTGTGGAGTTTAGGTGTTGTTGCTGAAGTGGCCGTATTTGCTCTGAGTAAGCGATTATTCTCAGGCTGGTCACTGCGTACTTTGTTTGTCGTCGCGGCTATTGGGGTGATGGCGCGTTGGGGTATTACCGCATCAACCACGGCGATTTTTGCACTGGTGATGGTGCAGTTGCTGCACGGTGTGACATTTGCCATGGCACACATCGCCGCGATTCAATACATCCAATCTGAAGAACAAAACAAGATGGTTGCGCTACAAGCCCTGTATAACGCGATTCCATTAGGTGCCTTTATTGCACTGATGACCACCTTAAGTGGTTGGGGTTATGAGCTTTGGGGCGCAAATATCTTCTGGGGCATGGCTGCAATGGGTGCACTTGCTCTGTTCATTAAGTTGGATGAAAGAAGTTCAGTGGTTGAGATTAATCAATCAGATTCGGAACAGTCAGAATCTCACAGCAAATGCTGATAATTAGAGTCTAAAGCACAGAATTTAAGCGATGCGATTGAGTTAATCACCCATCCTTAGTTAAATGAAACCTCTCCCTTATGGAGAGGTTTTTTTATGGATGAAAAAAGGGTTTTCAATGCAAGGATGGATAGTAATTCCAGTCTCTTTAGCCTACTTGGGCGTGTTATTTCTGATCGCTTGGTATGGAGACAGGCAGGTTCGTTGGCTATCGCGTTGGCGCCCGTGGATCTATAGCCTTTCGATTGCCGTGTATTGTACCTCTTGGACCTTCTATGGAACGGTCGGGCAGGCGAGTAACAACCCTTGGTCTTTTTTACCCATTTACCTCGCCCCGATTCTAGTCTTTACACTAGGCTGGCGGATCTTGGCGCGGCTGATCCTGATTGCGAAGCGGGAACATATCACCTCCATTGCCGACTTTATCGCGGCTCGTTATGGAAAATCTCAGGGCTTAGCGGTGGCGGTGACGGTTATCGCCGTGGTTGGTATCCTTCCTTATATTGCTCTGCAACTGCGTGGTATTACCATGGGGTTGGATATTGTTGCACCCAACCTAGCGGCTGACTTCGGTTATCAGGACTATCATGTGTCTTGGTTTGTGGTCGGTGCTTTGGCTATTTTCACCATGCTGTTTGGTACAAGACACATTGATAACACAGAGCATCACCGTGGCATGATGATGGCGGTGGCGTTTGAATCCATCGTTAAGCTCGCGGCATTCCTGATCGTTGGCCTATTCATCATGTATCTGGCGATGAGCAGCGACAAGATCGACTTGCTTGATGTGGCGGCTTCCACCTACGAATCACCCAATATTCCGACCTTAATTATTCATACCGTTTTGACCATGTTGGCGATTGTCTGTCTGCCACGCCAGTTCCATACCATGGTGGTAGAGAACGAACGTCCTCAAGACCTGCATACCGCTCGTTGGTTGTTTCCGCTTTACCTGATTTTGATGGGACTGTTCGTGCTGCCAATTGCTTGGGCAGGACAAGGACTACTTACTGGTATGCCAGCGGATACCTATGTGATCAGTGTGCCAATGTCAGAAGGCGCTAATCACATTGCCTTGCTGGCTTTCCTTGGTGGTACGTCTGCGGCAAGTGGCATGGTGATAGTGTCGACCATCGCCTTGGCGATCATGGTGTCGAATGATTTAGTGATGCCATTGTTACTGCGCCGTATGCGCCTAACTCAAAGAACCCATCGACACTTTTCTGGCCTGCTATTGGTGATTCGCCGCGGGCTAATTTTACTGCTGTTACTGGGTGCTTGGCTGTTTTATCAGGCGCTCGATACCATCCATTCACTGTCAGCGATTGGCTTTCTTTCCTTTGCTGCGATTGCTCAATTCGCGCCAGCACTTATTGGTGGTTTGTACTGGCGCCCGGGTAACCGCAAGGGCGTGTATGTCGGCTTAATGGTGGGCTCGTTGATTTGGCTGATTACCTTGATGAGCCAAACCAGCATGTTGGCTGGCGACAGTGAAAGTAACCTTTTACTGTGGATTATCACGCCGCCAGAACTGCTCAGTAGCTGGAATATCAGCAGTTCAAACTGGGGCATTGTGCTGAGTATTGTACTTAATACCTTGTGCTATGCCGTGGTTTCGATGACGACTCGCCCAAGCCTAAGTGAGCGCTTACAATCAGCAGCATTTGTTGGCACGCCGCTGCCTGAAAACGAGAATATCAGCCTTTACCAGAACCGAGTGACGGTCGCTGAATTAGAGATGCTGGCGTCGCGTTTTGTGGGCCGTAAGCGTGCGAAAAGTGCTTTACACAGCTATTGGCAACAACACGGGCAGCCGCTGCTTCCTAATCAACAAGCGCCTGCGAGTCTGATTCGACACGCAGAGCGCGTGCTCGCCGGTGTATTCGGTGCTTCATCTGCTAAGTTAGTACTTACTTCTGCTTTGCAGGGAAGAAACATGCAGCTTGAAGAAGTCGCGACCATCGTTGATGAAGCCTCGGAGCTGTACGACTTCAGTCGCGGTTTACTACAAGGTGCGATTGAACACATTGGTCAAGGCATCGCAGTGATCGATAAGCAAATGAGGCTGGTGGCGTGGAACCAACGTTACTTAGAACTGTTTGAATTTCCTGCGGGTTTGATTCAGGTTGGACGACCCATTTCAGATGTGATTCGTCACAATGCCGAGCAAGGTTTGTGTGGTCCGGGTGACCCAGAAGATCACGTTCGCCGCCGTGTTTATCACCTTGAACAAGGCACTAGACACACCTCTTCTCGTATTCGTCCTGATGGTCGAGTGATTGAGGTGCAAGGTAACCCGATGCCAAGTGGTGGCTTTGTAATGAGCTTTACCGATATCACGGTATTTAGGCAAGCAGAGCAAGCGCTAAAAGATGCTAATGAAAGCTTGGAGTCGAGAGTACATGAGCGAACTCAAGAGCTCGAAAAACTGAACCATCGCTTGGTAAAAGCAACTCAGATTTCGGATCAAGAATCACAATCCAAGAGTCGTTTTCTAGCCGCGGTAAGCCACGATTTAATGCAGCCGCTCAATGCTGCGCGCTTGTTTGCTTCGTCACTTTCTGAGGTGGCAAAAGAGCAAGAGGTGAAGCAGTTGTCATCTCATATCGAGAGTGCGTTAGGGGCCGCAGAAGATCTGATTGGCGACTTGTTGGATATCTCTCGCTTGGAGTCAGGGAAATTAGAAACCAACATTCACGCGATTGCCGTGCACGATGTGCTAACCAACTTGAACGCGGAATTTAGCGCGTTAGCGAGACAACAAAAAATTGAGTTTCAGATGATCCCATCGTCATTGTTCATTCACTCAGATCCTAAGTTATTAAGGCGTGTGATTCAGAACTTTTTGACCAATGCTTTCCGCTATAACCCTGAAGGGAAAGTGATACTCGGTGCAAGGCGAGTGAACGGTCAGGTACGAATCGATGTGTGGGATAACGGAACCGGTATCGATGAAGACAAGCAACAAGAGATCTTTGAGGAGTTTACTCGTGGTAGCCAAGTACGAGCCGATCAAGGATTGGGGTTAGGGCTGGCTATTTCGAAAGGTATTGCTCATGTGCTTGGCCATCAAATTTCGATGCGCTCATGGCCGGGCCAAGGCAGTGTCTTTTCCATCACCTTGGCTCGAGCGGAAAAAGTGGCTCCGGTTGTGCAAGCTTCGACGCCAATGGCGACCAGCGACATCGAACATCTCAAGATATTGTGTGTCGATAATGAACGAGAAATTTTAGTCGGTATGGAAAACTTGATTGGACGTTGGGGCTGTGAGGTTAAGACGGCGGTTGATCTGGTCGAAAGCTTGAAGTGTCTCGACGATGGCTGGCAGCCGGATGTAATTTTCTCGGATTATCGTCTCGACAATGGTCGAACCGGGCTTGAAGTCTTACAACAGTGTCGCTTGCGCCTTGGAGACTCTTTTGAAGGGGTCATCATTAGTGCCGATAGAACCGATGACATGTTGGCAGCGATAAAGGCCAACAGCTTTAGCTTTATTGCTAAGCCAGTGAAGCCACTAAAACTCAGAGCGGTATTGAATCGTGTGAGTTAATTTAATTAACTATTTTCAATTAACTACTAGCGACTAAAAAGGCCTCAGATGAGGCCTTTTTTGATCCGATAGACTTGTTATGAGTTACTGATTTTAACCTGCGATACCACCTTGAGTGAGAGCGGTTGGGTCAAGAAGCTTGCTGAGTTCTTCTCGGCTGAGATCGGTTTCTCTTTCTGCAACGTCAAGAATCGGTAAGCCTTCTTTGTAGGCCTTCTTTGCAATATCAGCTGCCTTCAAGTAGCCAATCACAGGGTTAAGTGCGGTCACTAGGATTGGGTTCTTTGACAGTGCCAAATCGAGATTGTCTTGGCGTACCGTGAAGGTCGCGATGGCTTTGTCCGCTAAAGCGACAGAGCTGTTAGCTAAAAGCTCTATACTTTCTAATACGTTATGAGCAATCACTGGCAGCATCACGTTTAGCTGGAAGTTACCAGATTGGCCTGCGACAGTAATGGTGGTGTCGTTACCAATTACTTGTGCTGCCGCCATAGCTGCGGCTTCTGGAATCACAGGGTTTACTTTGCCTGGCATGATAGAAGAACCTGGCTGTAGTGCTTGCAATTCAATTTCACCTAAGCCTGCCAATGGGCCAGAGTTCATCCAACGAAGATCGTTTGAGATCTTCATGATCGCAACGGCTGCCGTTTTGAGCTGACCCGAGAATGCAACGATCGCGTCTTGGCTGCTGAGATTAAAAAAGAAGTTCTCACTCGCGTTAAAGCTGACCTTTGTCGATTGAGACAAGTTACTTGCAAACTTATCGGCAAAGCGTGGGTCGGCATTGATCCCCGTTCCTACCGCCGTTCCACCTTGAGCAAGTGCTTTAATAGCGGGCAGGGTGCTTTCAATGGCTTGCTTAGCGTGTTCAATCTGGAACTTCCAACCACCAAGTTCTTGAGCAAAGGTCATTGGCATCGCATCCATTAGGTGAGTACGGCCTGTTTTTACTACCTCAGCCAGCTCTTGCTGTTTAACGGTAAGTGCTTCTGAAAGGTGAGTTAATGCCGGTAGCAGTTTGTTTTCAGCCATAAGGGCGACACTGACTTGAATTGCGGTTGGTACCACATCGTTGCTGCTTTGGCCCATATTGACGTGATCATTCGGATTCACGTCCCCTTGCAAACTTCTTGAAGCGAGTGTTGCAATCACTTCGTTGGCATTCATGTTGGAGCTAGTACCAGAGCCAGTTTGGTAAACATCGATCGGGAATTGATCGAGGTATTTACCATCGATGATCTCTTGGCTCGCTTCGGCAATCGCATTGGCAATATCACCTTCCAATAAACCCAACTGAGCGTTGGTGTCTGCGGCGGCCTGTTTAATGAATGCCAATGCTTGAATGAAGCTGGTGGGCATCTTGTGTGAACTAAAAGCAAAGTTATCTGCAGCACGTTGAGTTTGTGCTTGGTATAGCGCATCAGTAGGGACTTTCACTTCGCCCATGCTGTCTTTCTCAATTCGATATTGTAGGGTCATCTTCTATCCTTGTTAGCCAAGTGGGGCTTGGACTTGTTGTAGTGTTTGGCTGAGATTCAAAAAACGCGCTTGGCCTTGAGGCTGCTGGCAGTAATGGCGTTTTAGATAAAATAGTGGTGAGTGAATAGAGTCTAGGCAGATATGACGAAAGGCGAAACTGCGCTGAGGAGACTCAATCGCTTCAATCAAATGAAAGAAAACTTGGCGTAGATACAGCTCGCACAACAAGATGTTTTCTTGAGCGGCATGCTTTTCATAGTAAGCCGAAAGCGTCAGTGCACACTCGATATACTCTCGAATTACAAACGGCTCATGGCCTTGAACTTGTTCTAATGAAGCAAAGCGATCCTGTGCTTTGTAAAATCTCGAATAGAGAACCTGCTGCTCTTTCATCATCATCTGCATCTCTTTATTGGATGTTAATGATAATTATTATCAAATAAAATTTTAAAAACAACCCTTTGTTTATCTTTTTATAAAGTGAGCAGAAAAAGAAAAAGCCGATACACGAAGTATCGGCTTTCTGGAGTCAGTACCTAATCCCTACAATGTAAGTACTGATTCATTTTTTGCTAAACATCTTTGTTTAATGGTCGTGCTTAGTGGTCGTGAGCTTCACCTGCACCTTTCGGGTAACGGATGTTCTCAACCATATCTTGTACATCTTGTGGTACTTCAGCAGTTACTTTGTTTACAGCAATCGATACTACGAAGTTTAGACACATACCTAGCGTACCGATGCCTTCTGGGCTGATACCAAACCACCAGTTTTCAGGTGTGCTTGCTGCTGGGTTAATGAACTTGAAGTAGATGATGTAGCTTGCTGTGAAGGCAATACCTGACAACATACCTGCAATTGCGCCTTCCTTGTTCATCTTCTTGTAGAAGATACCTAGGATAATCGCTGGGAAGAAGGATGCTGCGGCTAAGCCGAAGGCAAACGCTACTACCTGTGCTACAAAGCCTGGTGGGTTAATACCTAAGTAACCGGCACCGACAATCGCGACCATGGCTGCCAGACGAGCGGCTAACAGCTCCTGCTTGTCGGTCATGTTTGGTCTGAAGCCTTTCTTCAACAAGTCATGTGAAATCGACGTTGAGATGACCAATAGTAGACCCGCGGCTGTTGATAGTGCGGCTGCTAGGCCACCGGCTGCAAGCAGTGCTACAACCCAGTTTGGTAGTTTCGCTAGCTCTGGAGAAGCCAGTACGATGATGTCACGGTTAATCTTCATCTCGTTGCGCTCATCGCCCGAGTAGAACATTTTGCCATCGCCGTTCTTATCTTCCCAACCTACTAGGCCAGTGCTTTCCCAGTTTTTGTACCAGCTTGGTGCGTCCGCTGCAGCGACACCTTGCATGTCAGGGCCGTTGATTGTTTCGATCATGTTTACACGAGCGAATGCTGCAACGCCTGGTGCTGTTGTGTATAGCAATGAGATGAACAGTAGTGCCCAACCCGCTGAGATACGAGCATCACGTACTTTTGGTACCGTGAAGAAACGAATGATTACGTGTGGAAGACCCGCAGTACCGACCATTAGAGCCGCACAGATGAAGAATACATCTACCATGCTCTTGTTACCTTCGGTATAGGCGGTAAATCCGAGTTCTTCGGTCAGTCCATCCAGTTTATCAAGAAGGTAAACATCTGTGCCTGATAGCGTAGAGCCCATACCAACTTGTGGAAGTGGGTTACCTGTCATCATGATTGAGGTAAAGATTGCTGGAACAAGGAAGGCGAAAATGAGGACACAGAATTGAGCTACCTGCGTATAAGTGATGCCTTTCATGCCACCTAGTACTGCGTAGAAGAACACAATACCCATACCAATGATGATGCCTAGGTTAATATCAACTTCTAGGAAACGAGAGAATACAACGCCCACACCACGCATCTGGCCTGCAACGTACGTAAACGATACGAAGATTGCACAGAATACCGCTACCATACGTGCCGTTTTCGAGTAGTAACGCTCACCGATGAAATCAGGAACCGTAAACTGACCGAACTTACGTAGGTAAGGTGCTAAACATAGCGCAAGTAGTACATAACCACCTGTCCAACCCATTAGGTAAACCGCACCGTCGTAACCAACGAATGAGATGATACCTGCCATTGAGATGAATGATGCTGCCGACATCCAGTCAGCGGCGGTCGCCATGCCGTTTGCTACTGGGTGTACACCACCGCCAGCAACGTAGAACTCACTAGTAGACCCTGCACGAGCCCAGATTGCGATGCCGATATATACCGCGAAAGTAATACCGACGAGAATAAACGTCCAAGTTTGAATATCCATGTTCTAGCCTCTAGTCTTCCTGTACGTTGTATTTTTTGTCGAGCGCATTCATGCGGACAACGTAAATAAATATCAGCGCCACGAAGGTGTATATCGAACCTTGCTGAGCGAACCAAAATCCTAGCTTGAACCCGCCAAACTGAACGGTATTGAGGGCATCCACAAATAAGATGCCAGCGCCGTAAGACACCGCAAACCAGACCGCGAGCAGTGTTCCCATAATTCCCAAGTTTTCCTTCCAGTAGGCTTGAGCATGTTCCGTAGATTCGAACGCCATTGCCTTCTCCTTTATTCCGTTTTCGTAGAAACTGTTTTTGTGAAACCGTTTTGTAAAATAGCGTGTTAACGTAATGTTACGATTTAGAATGTAGCAAGGATAAGTCAAGGGATCTGTGCAACTTTAGTCGGGATGGTATTAGCGCTAATGTACTGAAATATGGGAGCTAGGAGACATAACCATAGAAAAATGTGATGTTACAATGTTGTTAAATTAGCCAAAGGTCTAACAAAAAGGGATGAATTAGACTGCGAGTCATAAAATTTAACAACTAAATGACCGAGAAACGGTATTTAGCCCTGCTTATGACACGAAGCGAAACATAAGTTTGTTATAGTAACAACGGCACTTTCACCGACCGTGCCTTGCTAAACGGCAGAAGATCAACATGCTTATATCTTGAGTTTTATTCTTTGGGGGAACGAATTGGACGCAATAACTATCAACCACTTATTTTTAACTGGTGCGGTGCTCATCGCCATCAGTGTGCTTTTCTCACAAGTGTCCTCACGATTGGGCGTTCCGATTCTTTTGATCTTTTTATTCGTTGGTATGTTAGCGGGTGAAGATGGACCCGGTAATATTCATTTCGATGATTACTCACTGACCTACTTGGTGAGTAACCTTGCGCTTGCCGTGATTCTGTTGGATGGCGGTATGCGAACCAAGGTGGCGAGCTTCAAGGTCGCTTTCTGGCCTTCGCTCTCGCTGGCGACGATAGGTGTCGCATGTACAGCAACCTTAACCGGATTAATGGCGGCTTGGCTGTTTGACTTGTCATTAATGCAGGGCATCTTGGTTGGGGCGATTGTTGGTTCAACCGATGCGGCAGCGGTATTCTCTTTGCTGAAAGGACAGAGTCTCAATGAGCGTGTTGGCTCAACCCTAGAGATCGAATCGGGCACTAACGACCCAATGGCGGTCTTCCTGACGGTGACCTTAATTGCGCTGTTAGGTAACCCTGACGCTGAGATGGGAATGAACTTCCTACTGCAAAGTTTTGCGATGCAGTTTGGTATCGGTACTCTTGTTGGTATTGGCGGCGGCTGGGTTCTATGGAGCTTAATCAATCGAGTACAATTGGCTGATGGCCTTTATTCCATTCTGGTACTCAGTGGGGGCGTGGCGCTGTTTGCGTTCTCTAACATGCTTGGCGGCAGCGGCATCTTATCGATTTACCTAGTGGGCTTGTTCATTGGTAATCGTCCGACGCGCTCTCGACACTCTATTCTTAATGTTCTTGATGGCATGACGTGGCTAAGCCAGATCGTGATGTTCTTGGTATTGGGTTTATTGGTGACGCCATCAACGTTGATGGACATTGCTCTGCCTGCGCTGGCACTGGCCTTCGGTATGATTTTGTTTGCTCGTCCGCTGTCGGTTTGGTTGGGTTTACTGCCGTTCAGAAGCTTTTCCACCAAAGAACGCTGGTTTGTTTCTTGGGTAGGTTTGCGTGGTGCAGTACCAATCATCTTAGCGGTATTCCCGATGATGGCAGGCCTGCCCAATGCTCAGCTGTATTTCAATATCGCCTTCTTCGTGGTTATGGTTTCGCTGATTGTTCAAGGCGGTAGCTTGATGAAAGTTGCAAGACTCGCTCAAGTGACTTTACCACCGACGCCAACACCGATTTCTCGTACCGGTATGGAGATTTATCCGACCAGTGAGTGGGAGATGTTTGTTTACAAATTGAAAGACGAGAAGTGGTGTGTCGGCGAGCCGCTTAAACGCTTATCTATGCCAGAAGGGACGCGCATTGCGGCAGTGTTTCGACAAGATGCCATGCTTCACCCATCAGGCAGCACCGTGTTAGAGGCGAACGATATCTTATGTGTGCTTGGTCAAGACAAAGATTTGGACAGCTTAAGTTCGTTGTTCAGTGAGGCGCCTCTAGCAGAAGAGGCGGCACGATTCTTTGGTGACTTCTTCTTGGATGTTGAGCTATCAGTTGCGGCAGTGAGTGATTGTTATGGTATTGAACTTGGCTCGGAAGAAGAGCGAGAAATGACGCTAAAACAATTGGTTGCTCAAGAGCTTGGCGCACACTCTGTATTGGGTGATAGCTTTGAGTGGCATGACATCACTTGGGTGGTTGCAGAGATAGATGATCATAAAGTCGTCAGGTTGGGTTTATGTTTACCTAAGACGACTTTAGAAGAGGATATCAGTGAAGCTTAATTGTGGACTTCTTGTAGCAAGATAACCGCTTGAGTACGATTTTTCACATCCAGTTTACGGAAGATGGCCGTCATATGTGCTTTGATGGTCGCTTCCGAAACATTCAATTCATACGCGATTTGCTTGTTAAGCAAGCCGTCAGAAAGCATCCCTAATACCTTGTATTGCTGAGGCGTCAGTGTGGAAATCTTTTCTGCAAGGTCGCTACACGCTGCATTATTGGTGATAAGCCCTTCAGGGAAGAACGGGTCGCCATTCAGCACTTGATTCAGTGCACTCACCAACTCACGCATATCACTCGACTTAGGAATAAAGCCAAACGCACCGTGGCTCTTCACCTGAGTGACCACGCTGGCATCTTCACTGGCAGAAACCACCACAATCGGTAGATCTGGGTATTCAGCGCGCAGTTGAATTAAGCCTGACATGCCATTGGCGCCCGGCATTTTCAGATCGAGCAGTAATAGATCCGGCTCGCCTTCTTTCTTTAGCAGAGTCAGTAAGGCATCGAGAGAATCGGTCTCAAGCAGGTTCGCACCACTGATCGCCATATGAACTGACTGAAACAGGGCGTTGCGAAAGAGAGGGTGGTCATCAGCAATGATGATGGTATAGGTCGAGTCCATGACGTTCATACTTTTAACAATTTAGTTAATATTTATTATCATCCTGATTGAGTATGTGGACAATATCTATGCATTAAAAGTCTGAACCATATCGACTTTTATCCCCGGAATAAGAAAGCGTTACTCTGAATAGCAAAAAAGCCGCACTGCCATCTCGTTACGGAGGGGCGGTGCGGCTTTCGATTCGGCTTATATTTTAGTGAATATTGCCGTTATAGCTGGTGGTTTTGCATGTGTTTTAAGAATACATCAGCAGGCATAAAACCGGTTACACGAGCATTTGGAACATGGTTACCCTCGCCATCCCAGAACTCAATCGTCGGTAAGCCAAGTACCTGTAATTGTTTAAGCAGTTCAATGTCTTGAGGCATGTTTCTCGTTACATCGGCTTGTAGCAGTACAAAGTCAGAAAGCTTGTTTTCCACATCAGCTTGATGGAAGGTGTACTTCTCGAACTCTTTACACGCCACACACCAATCGGCGTAGAAGTCGAGCATCACAGGCTTACCGAGTTTCTTCGCTTCGATGAGCTGGATTTCTAGTTCTTCAACCGTGTTGATGCGTGCAAATTGGATGTGTTGTTCTACCGTCACGCTCTTTTCTGCAAACCAGTAATTGAGCGCAGGTTGAGCTGATGCGAACAGGCCAAGCATCGCGATGATGCCTACCGCACTCTGCTTCCAGCCGCCGAATGGCAGTGCATTCTTGCTATGGTACAGCCAACCAAAGGCGATGAAGCCAAGGCCAGACCAAAGCACGGTTGCCCACAATTCAGGAATGATGCGCTCTAGCAGGAAGATAGGTGCTGCCAGCAAGATAAAGCCGAATACGATCTTCACCTTGTCCATCCAGCTGCCCGCTTTAGGCAATAGCTTATTACCAAATACCGCAACTAAAATCAGCGGAATACCCATACCCATGGCTAATGCATACAGAGCAATCGCACCGGTAAATAGGTCGCCACTCTGAGCCACATACAGCAGCGCGCCTGACAATGGCGCCGTGGTACAAGGTGAACACACTAAACCAGAGATCGCACCCATTGCGAATACGCCCAAGGTATTGCCACCTTGCTGCTTATTGCTTTGATTGTTGAGCCAAGTTTGAATGCTGTTTGGCAGTTGCAGGTTATAAACGCCAAACATCGACATTGCCAACGCCACGAACAGAACACTCAGCGCGATCAGCACGTAAGGGTGCTGCATAGCGGCTTGGAACTGCATGCCTGCTGAAGCAACCACTAAACCTAATAAGGTGTAGGTTAACGCCATGCCTTGCACGTAAATAAAGGACAGCATCAGCGCGCGACCTTGGCTGAGTTTGCCACCACCTAAAACGATACCCGTTAGAATCGGATACATAGGCAGCACACACGGCGTAAAGGCTAAACCAACACCGAGTGCTAAGAATAATAGAGGGGTCCACCAACTGTCACCGAGCTTATCGGCTAAGCCTGCTTCTTTTGAAACAGGGGCATTTGGCTGTTGAGTCGTGTTACTTACAACGTCTGCTTTCGGAGATGTTGGTTGCGTAGAAACATCGGTTTCGTTGCCAGCAGAAGATGAAGCTTGTGAGTCACTACCTTGCGAATTAGCAGAACCTGTTGCTGTGAAAGGTTCAATGTCGATGATACGAGTCTCTGGTGGGTAGCAGAACCCTGCGTCCGCACAGCCTTGATACTTAACGATCAGCTGTGAGCCATCTTGGTAACTCTGCAGAGGAACTTGCACGAATAACGGCTGAGTATAAATGCTCACCTCACCGAAGAATTCATCTTGGTGCGGCTTACCATCTTCTAATTCAACATTACCGATAGCGAGATTTTGCCCGGTGAACGAGAGGCTATGTTGATAGAGGTAGTAGCCCTCTTTTACTTGCCAGTCGAGAAGGACTTTGTCGTCTTGCTGGTAGTAATTGAAAGGGAAAGCTTGGTCTACAGGGACAAAACCATTGTTATTGCCTCCGAAGCTTGGCTCGGCGTTGTCGTTCCCAAATAGCGCCCACGCAGGCTGGGTGAATAGGGAAACACAAACAAAAAGTAATGTGGCAAGTCGTCGCATACTATTTAGTCATCAAAATGGAGTTGAAGGTATCTTAACTCAATCAGACCGTAATAGTTTGCTATTAGTTTCATCGGCAAACAAATATCCCCTAAGGCGGGATAGCGATTTTATTGGGTAATCGAGTGGGGAGCTGCAATTCAACTTGAGTGACTTGCCTTTGTAAAAGAGACATTTAAGCTACACCCAAGCGTGCTTTTACTACTTGTTCGCAAGCATCAATATTCATCGTATCTTTTGGAATAATAAGCACGGTATCATTACCGCCAACGGTGCCGATAATCTCAGTATGTGGGTCGATATCGACTAATCTTGCGACTAATTGAGCACAACCTGGATGAGTTTTTACGATGACCATCGCTTGGTTATGAGTGATGAATTCGATTTGCGATGAGATGGATGCATCGACACGAACCGGTGCACTTTCAACCGTGATGCAGTAAACCTTTTTACCGCAAGCATTCTGAATTTTGACAACACCAAGCTGTGACAAAATACGAGATACGGTCGATTGGCTGATACCGGTATAGCCAATATCGACGAGTTTCTCTCGCAGTTGATTTTGGGTCGAGAAGCTTTGTTGTTGTAGTAAGCGTTTGCACGCTGCAGTCAGTGTTTTATCTTCAGCTGAATACAAGCAACCGTGCTCAGTGATTGGGTTCATGAACAACTCCTTAAGGTCAACATGTGGTTATCGCTTGTCCATAGCGCCGAGCGTACTCCCAAAGCCGTAGAGTACGATTGTTAAATAGGGCTTACCGATGAATCCCGAAATAAAGAGGGAAGGCATGCGTGATGTATGATCGTCTATCCATTGAGTCTACCACTAAAGGATAGTTATCTTTTTGAAGGGGATCACCAAATAAAATTCTAGTTAATTGCTTTTATTTTGGAGTTTTATTCTTTTGTTAAATGGATATTTATTCCAAGTTTGGCATAAATATCCATCGGTATTAGGGTGCTTTGGAGACCGTGATAATGGCGCTAAGGGTTAGCGAATTTCACTCATGATCTCGCGAGAGAATACTTTTTCACAGTAGTGACATTTTAGCTGCACGTTTTCCTGTTTTAGCTGCACTTTAAAGCTGCTTTCGACAGGTTCACCGTGCGAAATACAGTTGCTATTCGGGCAAGAGTAGACACTGTGGATTTGCTCTGGCAGCACAAGGGTTAGCTTATTAACCACTTTATACTCTTCAATCTGATTGACCGTTGCCTGCGGAGCATAAAGAGCCAATTGGTTGGCTTGTTCCTTGGTCAGGAAGATGTTCTCAATCTTGATTAGATCTTTATGGCCAAGTGCCGATGATGGCAGGTTTAAGCCCATAGTGATGCGCTGTTCTGTCTTGTGTAGCTTAAACAGTTTAAGGATTTTGATACCAAGGTGAGCAGGGATGTGGTCAATCACGCTGCCGTTACGGATCGCTTCTACTTGTAGCTGAGTTTGTTTAACCATGACTGTTTCTCCTGCTTATAAAGTGTCGTTAAGAACTAGGGCCAATAGGGCTTCGCGAGCGTATACACCGTTTTCAGCTTGTTCGAAGTAGTAAGCGTGTGGCGTTTTATCAACGTCGGTGGTGATTTCGTCGACGCGTGGCAGCGGGTGAAGTACCTTCATGTTTTGACGAGCGTCTTTCAATGTATCGGCGGTGAGGATGTAAGCCGATTTCATGTGTGCGTATTCCGACGCATCAAAGCGCTCTTTCTGCACGCGAGTCATGTACAGAACATCCAGTTCCGGCACGACTTCTTCAATGCTGCTGTGAGTGCTGTATTGGATGCCCATCTCTTCCAATTCTTCACAGATGTAATCTGGCATCTCTAAGACTTCTGGCGCGATAAAGAAGAAACGCACGTTATTGAATTTCGATAGTGCTTGGGTCAATGAGTGCACGGTACGGCCATATTTTAGGTCGCCGACGAACGCCACATTGAGGTTATCGAGCGTGCCTTGTGTTTCGTAAATCGAGAACAGGTCCAGCAAGGTTTGCGTCGGGTGCTGGTTAGCACCGTCGCCGCCGTTTACTACCGGCACACCGTTAGAAAATTCAGACGCTAAACGTGCTGCCCCTTCTTGTGGGTGACGCATTACAAAGGCATCGACGTAGGATGAAATAACCTGCACTGAATCGGCAAGTGTTTCGCCTTTCTTCGCCAGTGAGGTGTTACCGCCATTATCAAAGCCAATGACCGTGCCACCAAGGCGCTGGACGGCGGTCTCAAATGAAAGGCGAGTTCGAGTTGAAGGCTCAAAGAAGCAGCTCGCAACGACTTTATTTTTCAGCAACTCTGGGTTTGGCTCGGCCTTGAGTCTTGCTGCTGTGTCGACGATAAGCTCCAGTTCATTACGAGTGAGCTCAGGTATGGAGATGATGTGCTTGTTAAATAACGAATGCGCCATAACGGGTCTTCCTTCTATGCATACAGTCAAATTGCGGACAAAAAAAAAGCCCCCTAAAAATAGGAGGCTTCGAAACGATCAATAGAGCAAAATAAAAATGACACCACCGCCACTCTTTGGCGTGTAGTTTGACAATCATGTGCGACAGAATTGCAGTTCATTTTTTGCTCTCTTAAGACAAATTGCGGAGGATTATACTCAGATAAAAACGGCATGCAATACTTTCTGTAAAGTATTCATTTAATGGATTTTTATGCGAAATAACCTCTACATTTTGCTTTGATTTAAGCCCTTGTTGAAACAGAAAATCTCAGGGTTTTTGGGGCGATAATGCCCTCAAGTACATGAAAAAAAATGCGGGCTTTATCCAAGGGCTAAATCCCAAGTTCGCCGCCCGCATTTCCCTGTCATTACACTTAACTTGTCAATGTCTCGCGAACAAGTGAGTGCTTAACTTCTTAGTTGTTTCGATTCTTAGCTGTTTAGGTAATTAACTGCCTAGTGTTGCAACCATTACTGCTTTGATGGTGTGCATGCGGTTTTCAGCTTCATCGAACACGATAGAGTATTCAGACTCAACTACCTCATCAGTCACTTCCACACCGTCTTTTAGCTGTGGATATTCAGCCGCAAGTTGTTTGCCTACCGTGGTATCTTCGCCATGGAAAGCTGGCAGACAGTGCATGAATTTCACATGTGGGTTACCCGTTGCTTTCAGCATTTCCATGTTCACTTGGTAAGGCATCATTAGGTTGATACGCTCAGCCCATGCTTCTTTCGCTTCGCCCATAGATACCCAAACGTCGGTGTACAGGAAGTCACAACCTTGCACGCCTTCTTGAACATCTTCAGTCAGTGTAATTTTGCCACCTGTGTGCTCTGCGATTTCACGACACTGAGCCAATAGTTCTTCTTGTGGCCAGAACTGTTTTGGAGCAACAAGGCGAATGTCCATGCCCATTTTCGCTGCGCCAACCATCAGAGAGTTACCCATGTTGTTGCGAGCATCACCTAGGTAAGCAAAGCTGATTTCATGCAGTTGTTTACCACTGCCGTATTCCGTCATGGTTAGGAAGTCAGCCAGGATTTGTGTTGGGTGGAATTCGTCAGTCAGACCATTCCATACTGGAACTCCAGCGTAAGCGCCTAGCTCTTCAACAATCTCTTGACCGAAGCCGCGGTATTCAATGCCATCGTACATACGGCCAAGAACGCGAGCGGTATCTTTCATTGATTCTTTGTGGCCAATTTGAGAGCCAGATGGGCCTAAGTAAGACACGCGAGCGCCTTGGTCGAATGCCGCTACTTCGAATGCACAGCGAGTACGAGTTGAGGTTTTCTCAAAGATAAGCGCAATGTTTTTGCCAGTTAGTGTTGGCTGTTCGTAACCGTTGTACTTCGCTTTTTTTAGCTCCATAGAAAGATCTAATAAGTGTTGAATTTCGCGTGGAGTGAAATCTAGTAGTTTTAGGAAGTTACGATTGCGTAGGTTAAAAGCCATGATGTATTCCTTCTTAGATTTAGGCGCTTTCTTGTTACAGGGAAAGAAAATTCAAGAAAGCGCGATTCAATTTTTGTGTATTAATTTCAGTTCAAACGGTGATTCAGTTTTCTCGCAAGGTTTGAAAAGCTCGCGAGTAGATTAATCTTTGGTGATGTTGGTGCCCGCCAAGCCTTGCAGGATTTGCAAACCATCTTCGAGTGCACCAATACCGACGACTTTGCCGCCTTGCTGAATGAATTCGCACGATGCTTCAATTTTTGGTCCCATAGAGCCTGCATCAAATTCGAATTTCGCCAGTTCACTTGGTGTGGTGCTGCGCAGTGCGTGTTGAGTCGGTTTGCCCCAATCAAGGTAAACAGCGTCCGCGTCGGTCAAAATAAGCAGTGCATCCGCATCCAGTTGTTTCGCTAAGAAAGCCGCTGACATGTCTTTGTCGATAACCGCTTCAACACCCACTAATTTGCCGTTCTCTTTTTTCACTGGGATGCCACCGCCGCCAGTACAAATCACTAGGTGGCCTGCATCGATAAGTTGGGTGATCGCTTCGTGCTCAACAATGCCAGTAGGGCGTGGGCTTGGCACAACGCGACGGAAGTGTTGGCCGTCTGGTTTGACGATCCAGTGGAATTTCTCCGCCAATTCACGCGCTTCCGCTTCTTCGTAGATCGGGCCAATCGGCTTCGTTGGATCGGCGAATGCAGGATCGTTTGGATCAACGGTCATTTGCGTCAACATGCACGAGATGTTGCGGTTAGGTAGATAGTTCTTGAACTCTTGCATCAGCATGTAGCCGATCATGCCTTGAGTCTCACTGCCCAATACATCTAGCGGATACGGGTTTACTTTTTTGTATTCCAAACCTTGCAGAGCCAGTAAACCAACTTGTGGGCCATTACCATGTACTAGAACCACGTTGTACACTTTCGCGATTTCAGAGATGGTTTTAACCGCTGTTTCAATATTACGGCGTTGAACATCGGCTTCTAACGGCTCACCGCGACGAAGTAAGGCATTACCGCCGAGTGCAACAACAACAGTTTGCTTAGTCATAATTGTGTTCTCTCATTTTGGCCAAGCTGAGATTATTTAAGATCATTCAACTTGGCCGTTTTCGTCTTAGTGATTAGATACCATCACGCTCAATTGGGCAGCTCATGCAGCGTGCGCCACCGCGACCGCGGCCAAGTTCATCTCCAGGGATAGGAAGAACTGTGATGCCTGCTTTATCGTATTTTTCATTGGTGTAGGTGTTGCCTTCGTAGCCAATCACAACGCCAGGTTTAACCGTTAGAACGTTGTTTGCATCGTTCCACTGCTCACGTTCTGCATGGAAGTTGTCACCACCGGTCGTGATTAGGTTTAGCTTGTCTACGCCAAGTGCTTTTTCGATAGCTGTTACGAAGTAGCCTTCTTCTTTCACTTTCACTGCGCCAGACTCATCACCAGTTAGGTTCCAGCACTGTACGTCTTTACTCACCACTTCAGGGTAAACAGAGAACGTATCTTCGTTCATGTGCGTCATAACGGTGTCTAAGTGCATGCAAGAGCGGTGTTTTGGTAGCTGCATTGCGATAACTTGTTTCGCTTGACCGTGTTTGAATAGGCTAGATGCTAAGTGCTCAACACCTTGTGCTGTTGTACGCTCAGACATACCGATAAGAACCGTACCGCGACCGATTACAAGAACGTCACCGCCTTCAATGGTTGAGTTGTCGTAGCTGATGTTTTCTTCATCGCCGAAGTACTTAATGAAGTCTTGGCCAGCAAATGTTGGGTGCCAGCGGTAAATAGCGCGAACGTGGTTGGTTTCACGTTGACGAGCAGGTTTCGCCATCGGGTTGATGGATACGCCACCGTATACCCAGCAAGATGTGTCACGAGTAAATAGGTGGTTTGGTAGCGGTTCGATAATGAAGTCGGTTGGTGCGTGCATGCCTTGCATCATTGAAGATGATTTCATTGGCATCTCAGCGTAAGACAGACCACCCGTTAGGATTTTTGCTAGTTCTAGGTTTGGTAAGTCGCCCAAGTAGCAGCGCACATCGTTAGCAAAGGTTTTGCCTAAGCGGTAATCAGAAACTTGATGATTCAAAAGCCAATCTTTCGCTTCTGGCACTGCTAGCGTGTCTGCTAGTAGGTCAGTAAGAAGAAGAACTTCAACACCTTGATCACGCAGCGTTTGAGTAAATGCGTCATGCTCTTTACCAGCACGTTCAACAGCCAGTACGTCATCAAATAGTAAATCGTGACAGTTAGAGGGTGTTAGGTGAGTCAGTGCGCGTCTTGGACGGTGAACTAGAACGCGACGTAATTGACCTATTTCAGAACCTACATAGAACTTACTCATGATCGTCTCTCTCTTATATATTTGAATTACTTTTATCGCTAAGAGTAATTATTTATTTTCAGTTGAGAAGAATGAATTATTTATTCATATCTCTTGTCTGGAATTAATATTACGCCTGCTAGTCAGGTATTCTTAGAGATCTATCACAAATCGTTTTTTATCCCGCAGCCCTTTAAAATTAAGGGTTTTAACAAACTTTATGCACTTTCAGTTATGAATAATACATTCTAAATAGTTAGCAGTTAGGGAACTTTATGCACGCTTTTTTGACGAAACTTACTAGAATCTAATTTACGAGGGATTATATGCAGAATAGTTTTATTGATAAGAGTGTACTTAGCTTGGAAGTATGCAGTGTTTTTATTTAGATATTTAATTTTGGATGTGGAATTAATTGTTTATTAACAAAGTAAATGCGAATAAAGCTGTTGCGAACACATTTTAAAATCGGCTGCTTAAGTGTGTTTTTTGATAGAAAAGGGCATTAATCCTCGTCTGTTTATTAGGCTATTAATTACTTTAAATATAATTAACGCTAATAAGTGACTAACTATTTGTTTAAACATCATGGTTGAAAATAGAGTGTTATTTCATCAATAAAATTAGATGTTTAAAAGTAGGATTGATTCTTCTATTGCGAGTGCTTTGAGTTTAGTTGAGCTTGGCTACGAACAGAAGAACCTTGAATATCGCGTGTATGGCTTTGAGGAGCTGTTTCAGTGGCAGAGGGTTACATTGAGAGGGAACAATAAAAAAGCCGCTGTGAGAAGCGGCTTTGGATGAGAAAGGAGTGAAGTGCTGTTAGTTAGATCAGCGCACCAATACTCAGTACAACAATGCAGAACACCATCAATATACCGACTAGTGGCATCACCCATTTAACCCAGCGCACGTAAGGGACACGAGCAATCGCCAAACCACCCATCACCACCGCGGAGGTTGGGGTGATTAGGTTCACCAAGCCAGATGCAGATTGGTACGCAGTGATAACCAAGTCACGACCTACGCCAGCAAAGTCGGCCAGTGGTGCCATGATTGGCATGGTCAGTACCGCTAAGCCAGAGGTCGATGGCACTAAGAACGACAGTAGAATCTCTAAGAAGAACATCACGTTAATGAAGATAACCGAAGAAAGCCCCGTTACCATCTGTTCTGCTGAGAAGAGAATGGTATCGGTGATCATACCGCGGTCCATCACCACTACGATACCACGTGCAATACCTATGATGAGCGCAACGCCAAGTAGGTCGCGGGCACCATCAATGAAGCTGGTGGTAAACTCTTCTTCGCTCATGCGAGCCACAATACCAACGATGATGGTTGCTGCTAAGAACATCGCTGAGATCTCAGCCATCCACCATCCAGCAACGGATACACCATAAATCATTACAGCGAACGAGCCACCAAAAATGGTCAGAATCAGTTTGCGAGTCGCGGTGAATTCAAGTTTTTCGCCGCTCGCATTACCTAAGAAGTGCGCTTTGTTCTCTTCGTATTTGTCGTAGACAATTGATGTTGTTGGATCGGCTTGAACCATTCTTGCGTAACGCATTACGTAGACAACACAAATACCCCAACCAATAATCAACATCGCAATGCGCAACACGATACCGTCTGTAAATGGAATACCAGAGGCGTTGGCAGCGATCACGGTTGCGAATGGGTTAATCGTTGAACCCAGCACCCCAATACCTGCACCAAGCAGTACGGTCGCAGCGGCAACAAGAGGGTCAAAGCGAGCTGCCATCATTACCGGCACTAGCAATGTATAGAAGGGCAGTGATTCTTCCGCCATGCCGTAGACGGTACCACCTGCGGCAAATAGCGCCATCAGTATTGGTATCATCAACTCTTCTCGCCCTTCTAAGCGGGCGGTGACGCGCTCGATACCGGCATCAATGGCACCCGTTTTGGTTACTAGCCCTAAGAAGCCACCAATGATTAAGATGAACAGCGAAACGTCGATAGCCGCCGCTTCATAGCTATTGTGGTCATAGAAGCCGTCAATAGGCGCGAGCAGTACATCAATCACGCCTTGAGGGTTACCTTCTACCGCTTGATAGGTTCCGGTTACGGGTACTTCTCGGCCTAGCTCTTCATTCATTGCACGGTCGTATTGGCCTGCTGGAACAATCCAGGTAAGCAGTGCGACGAACGCAATCAGAATAAATAGAATGGTGTAGGCAGAAGGGAATTTAAAGTTGGCAAAGAAGCCGCCCTTTTTTTTCTCGCTTGGTATCGTTTGAGTTGTCATGGCTATCTCCTTACATCATCTTAAATAGAAGTGATGTGAATTAGCGACTAATGATTTATAGATTGTAAATACACGGACACTTATAAAGCACTCAACGATATAAAGTTGCTGACTTTAAATTAAGGTTGTTTTTATATTTACTAATCCAAATGAAGTTAGATTTAATTTAGATGCGGTTATTTTATTCCTTACTCCGGTATTTAAGTTTGGTGCTGTTCACAAAAATAATGGCTAATAAAAGGGCTAAAAAATGGCAGAAAATCGTCAAGGTTTTTTGGTTAGTTAGCTTGGATTAATATTCGTTGTGGATTAACTGGAAGTGGAAGGAGATTGATTTGGTAGGTGTTGTTTATGATTAGGCAGAATAATCTTGGAATTTTATTCAAACTTTATTTTTAGGCGGTTTTTAAAGTTTATAATGGTTATTTGATGCGTATCAAATAACACATTGAGCAGAAAACAAAAAAGGAAGCCGAAGCTTCCTTTTAAATGTTCAATCACCAGCGAATGTTAGATAAACAGACCGCCGAATGCGAAGCCGAGTGCTACCGCAGTACTGATTGTTACCACACCTGGAATGAAGAATGGGTGGTTGAATACGTAGTTACCGATACGCGTTGAGCCTGTGTCATCCATCTCAACCGCTGCTAGTAGCGTAGGGTAAGTTGGAAGTACGAACAGCGCACTTACCGCAGCAAAAGAAGCAACGGCTGTTAGTGGTGCTACGCCAATCGCTAGTGCTGCAGGCATCAGTGCAACTGTTGTTGCGCCTTGAGAGTAAAGCAGCATAGAAGCGAAGAACAGAACAAGAGCCAGCATCCATGGGTAGTCAGCCAGTAGAGCGCCTGCTACGTCTTTGATTTCAGCAACGTGTGCGTTTACAAACGTTGAACCTAACCAAGCCACACCAAGTACACATACACATGCCGTCATACCAGAACGGAACGTTGGTGCTGAAGAAATCTTCGCTGCATCAATCTTAGTGAACATCACGATAGCCGCTGCTGCTGCCAGCATTACAGACATGATCGCTTCGTTACGACCTAGCGCCGGGTTTTCAATTAGGCCAACAGAGCTAGAGATAGCCGCTGCGTAACAAACCACGAAACCAATTGCAGCTAGGAAGATGTACGTTGCTTTCTTCGCTGTAGGTAGAATTTCGCGTTTCTCTTCTGTTGCTAGCTTGATTAGACCTTTCTCTAGACGTTCTTGATAAACAGGATCGTCTTTCAATTCGCTACCCATGTAGTTAGCAACAACCGCACCAACCATACAAGCGATGAAGGTTGTTGGGATACAAACCATCAATAGCGTTAGGTAATCAACACCAAATGGTGCCAACATTGCTGCGAAAGCCACAACTGCAGCCGAGATTGGCGAAGCTGTGATAGCAATTTGAGAAGCGACAACTGCGATAGACAGTGGACGAGAAGGACGAACACCTTGGCCTTTCGCTACTTCTGCAATAACAGGAAGCGTAGAGAATGCTGTATGACCAGTACCCGCCATTAATGTCATTACAAAGGTCACAATCGGCGCGTAAAAGGTGATGCGTTCAGGGTGTTTACGCAAAAAGTTTTCGGCAATTTGTACCAACCAGTCCATACCGCCAGCAACTTGCATTGCAGCAATTGCGGTGATAACTGACATGATGATCAAGATTACGTCGATCGGGATGAAAGATTGGCTTGTTGGAACGCCAAGAATAAGTGAAAGGGCAATAACACCAGCACCACCGGCAAAACCAATACCGATACCGCCAATTCTGGCCCCCAAAAAGATAAAGAGCAGGACGACAAACAGTTCTACTGCAATCATAAGTAACACCTCATTTAGATTTTATTATGTGAACATTCGCCGCTGGAATGTTCACATAATAGTTCTATGGTTTAGATTCAATTTGGCAAAAGCGCAACCAACGGAAATCCACAAAATAATCATGGTTAACCGTATTGGAGCCTAAAAAAGGGCTCCGTTTGGAACCCTTTCTCGCTAACTTTATTCGTAGCGCTTCGCTTTATACTGAGGATGCATCAAATTTTCAACAGAGAAAATGTCATCAAGTTCTTCTTCGGTCAATAAACCGCGTTCTAGAACTACATCACGAACACTCTTACCTGTTTCTGCACAGATCTTACCAACAATGTCACCTTCGTGGTGGCCAATGTATGGGTTTAGGTAAGTGACGATACCGATAGAGTTAAATACGTGCGCTTCACATACTTCTTTGTTTACCGTAATGCCGTCTACACACTTGTCGCGCAGGTTCACACAAGCGTTTGTCAGAATGTCTAGAGACTCAAACATGCTTTGTGCAATAACAGGTTCCATTACGTTCAGTTGAAGTTGACCACCTTCCGCAGCGAAAGAAACCGTGTTGTCGTTACCTAGAACTTTGAAGCAAACTTGGTTTACTACTTCAGGTACAACTGGGTTTACTTTAGCAGGCATGATTGAAGAACCTGCTTGCAGTTCAGGTAGGTTTAGCTCGTTCAAACCAGTACGTGGACCTGAAGAAAGTAGACGCAAGTCGTTACAGATCTTAGATAGCTTAACTGCTAGACGCTTAAGTGCGCCGTGCGTCATTACGTATGCGCCACAGTCAGACGTTGCTTCGATTAAATCTTCAGCCGCTACACACTCTAGGCCTGTTACTTCTGCTAGGTGTTTCACTGCTAGGCCTTGGTAACCCGGTGCTGCGTTCAGACCTGTACCGATAGCCGTTGCGCCTAGGTTTACTTCAAGCAGTAGTTTTGAAGTGTATTCTAGGTTTTTGATTTCTTCATTGATGGTTACAGCCCAAGCGTGGAACTCTTGGCCAACCGTCATTGGAACTGCGTCTTGAAGCTGAGTGCGACCCATCTTCAAAATCGTGTTGAATTCTTGGCTCTTAAGCTCGAATGCACCTTTTAGGTATTCGATCGCATCAATCAGTTTACGAACGCTGTTGTAAACAGAGATACGGAAGCCAGTTGGGTAAGCACAGTTTGTAGATTGGCTGCGGTTTACATGGTCGTTCGGGTTGATGAACTCGTATTGGCCTTTTTCTTTGCCCATAAGTTCAAGAGCCACGTTCGCAACAACTTCGTTTGCGTTCATGTTTACAGAAGTACCAGCACCACCTTGGAAAACGTCCGATGGGAACTGATCCATGCACTTACCCGTGTCTAGAATTAGGTCACAAGCTTGGATGATGTATTTAGCCACTTCGCTTGGAATTACACCTAACTCTTTGTTTGCTAAAGCCGCTGCTTTCTTAGTCATCACCATACCGCGAACGAATTCAGGTACATCTGAGATCGTTACATTTGAGATGTTGAAGTTTTCAACTGCGCGTAGAGTGTGGATGCCGTAGTAAGCATCAGCCGGAACATGACGTTGACCTAATAGATCTTCTTCGAGACGAGTAGCTTGAGGAGCTTCAACTTGAGCTTCTGATTGAGTAGCCATAACAGGATCCTTAGAGAATTATTCTGATTATATAGTTAGTTATTAGCCTATTCTGTGTGCAAATACTCCGTTCGCTAGAATATTGGGCTGATAAATCCGTCCTGACTTATGTGGCACATGATACTGTACTTAGCGCATAAAAATATTAAGTGGATCACCTTTTTCGGTTTTGTTTCGTCAATATTTTGCAAAGTTATTCTTGGTCAATAAACACGCTTATTTACAGGATAAATTTGAGATTGTTAGGGCTTTCAGCGTAAACTGCAAGTAACAAAGGAGGGCGTGTGTTTCCTATCTTATTATTACTATTTATCTTCGTACCCATCATTGAGATTGGGCTATTTATTCAAGTTGGTGGCTTCTTAGGATTGTGGCCAACTATTGCGTTGGTTTTGATCACTGCATTTGTGGGTGCATCGCTGGTTCGTAGCCAAGGCATTCAGACACTTATGTCTGTGCAAGGTCGCTTGCAACAAGGCGAAATGCCAGCACAACAGATTCTTGAAGGCGTGATGCTTGCAGTTGCCGGTGTATTGCTGCTGACTCCGGGTTTTATGACGGACGCACTCGGTATGTTGGTATTATTGCCAGCACCAAGAGCGATGATTGCCAAGAAAATGATGGAAAAAATGGTGGTGACCAACATGTCTGGTGGTTTCCATGCCGGTGGACAAGCTGATTTTGGCCAGAGCCCATTTGGACAAGACCCATTCAATCGCGATCCATCTGACCAATCAAAAGACGGCAACACCTTTGAAGGTGAGTTTGAGAAGAAAGACGACGACAACGATCGTAACCGCTTAAACTAATTAATTTTTTCTCTCTTTATATAGAGGGAAAACAGAAAAGGCTCTTACCTTTATCCTTCGCAAGAAAGTGATAATGGTAAGAGCCTTTTTTATTGTCTGTCGCTAGCTGTTACTTACTGTTTACTATCGATAACAGATAACAGATAACAGATAACAGATAAAAGATAAGCTTGAGTGTTCGGTTATACCGCGCCTTCAAAACCCATTTGTCGCCATGCTTCAAAAGCAATGATTGCCACTGCGTTAGACAGGTTCAGGCTGCGCGCGTCTGGCATCATTGGAATACGAATGCGTTGTTCCATTGGCATACTTTCGATGAATTCAGCAGGCAGCCCGCGAGTCTCTGGGCCAAACATCAACACATCACCTTGTTGGAATTTTGCATCAACGTGGTGACCTGTCGTTTTAGTGGTGCAGGCAAAGATGCGGAAGTCACCCTCGCGTTCATTCTCAAGATACTCAAGGAAAGCTTCTAGGTTCTTGTGACGCTTAACTCGCGCAAGGTCGTGGTAATCCAAGCCAGCACGACGAACCTTCTTCTCTTCAAAATCAAAGCCAAGCGGTTCAATCAGGTGCAGGTTTGCGCCGCAGTTAGCACATAGGCGGATGATGTTACCCGTATTGGGTGCAATTTCTGGTTCGTATAGAGCGATATCAAACATGTTGGTTCACAAGAGTAATCAAAGATAGCCCGAGTATACGGTGGCAAGCTGAGTGAGTACAGTTCACCACCATTCGCTTACGCTTTATTCGCGAGTGCTTGTGCGTAGTTTTCAGCAACCGCCTTCCAATTCACCACATTCCACCATGCGTTGATGTAATCAGGACGACGGTTTTGGTAGCTGATGTAGTAGGCGTGTTCCCAAACATCGAGCGCGAGAATCGGTTCGCCATCACTCGCCACGGTATCCATCCACGGATTATCTTGGTTCGAGGTTGAGATGATCTTCAGTTGCCCTTGCTCTACCACTAGCCAAGCAAAGCCGGAGCCAAAGGTATTGATCGCCGCTTGGGCGAACTGATCTTGGAATGTCTCGAAATCACCGAAGGTACTCTTGATAGCCTCACCAAGCTCGCCCGTAGGTTCACCACCACCGTCTTGCGACATGCAATTCCAATACAAGATGTGATTGTAGTAGCCGCCGCCATTGTTACGCACGGCAGGGCTGTGCTGAGATATGTTGGCAAAGATCTCGGTCAGAGATTGCTGTTCTAGCTCGCTGCCAGACACTGCCGCAACAAACTTATCGTAGTAGGTTCTATGGTGCTTGCTGTAATGCACTTCCATTGTCTTAGCGTCAATGTAAGGCTCTAGGGCATCGTAAGCGTAGGGTAAAGCAGGGAAAGTGTGCGACATGGTAAATCCTCCTTAATTAGAGGATTCACCATAATGATAATAACAATCATTATCAACTGTGATCTTTGTGGGGGTATTACACCGGTAAGATAGGCAGCGTGATTTCGAGTTGTAATCCACCGAGCTGGCTGCGGGTTGCGGTGATGGTTCCGCTGTGTTGGCGAATCGCACTTTCAGTAATGGTTAATCCAAGCCCTGTGCCGCCAGAGTTTCTGTCACGCGCTGTTGAGACACGGTAGAAAGGTCTGAAGATAGAATCGAGTTCATCCTCTGGAACACCATCACCATTATCATTGACGCAAATTGTTAGCTGATCTTGAACCACATGGAACTGTACATCCACTTGGTCTTTACCGTAGTAGATGGCATTGCGTGTAATGTTGTCTAGCGCACTCATCAGCAGTTTAGGGTTCCCCGAAATAGAGCGTTCTGGGATCTCCGAGAACGTCAGTTGTTTGCCCATCTGTTCGGCTTCAAACTCTGCGTCTTTTAAGATCTCTTCCCATAGGCTCGAGATAGGCTGAACCTCACGAGTAATATGGCTGTCGACCTGCATACGAGATAGCGTTAGCAGCTCACTGATCATCTGTTCCAAACGCTGTGCTTCGGTATCAATGCGTTCTAACTCTTGGCTCTCGCCTTGTTTACGAATCGCCAGTGCATTGGCCATGCGAAGACGTGTCAGTGGCGAGCGGAGCTCGTGTGAGATATCAGAGAGCAGGCGTTGTTGCCCCGAAATCATCTGGTTTACCGCTTCTACCATCTGGTTAAAGCTTTCACCAGCTTGTCTGAACTCTGAAGTACCTTTTTCGAGTGTTGGATCGACCTCGAATTGACCTTTCGCCACGCGTTGTGCCGCGCGTTCTAGCCTGCGAGCGGGTTGACTCAGTGCCCAAGCTAACCAAAGTAATAGCGGGGTACTCGCCAACATCACGGCAAGCAATAGCTGCAGAGGTCTATCAAACAGGCGCAGTAAGAATGGCGGTGGTTGGTTCCACTTCACTCCGGCATACATCAGCAACTCTTCACCAGCGAGAGTAATTGGCACTGGCCCTGCGACCATGTAGTGTCCGTAGAGTTTTTGCTTCGGTATCTCAGGGTTATCAATCGAGGTAACAAAGTTACGAATCGCCTTTAGCTTATAGTCTGAATGCCTTTTCGAGGTAAGGACTGCGCCCTCAAGATCGGTCAGGTAGATGCGAGCTCTAGAATCCTTGCGGCTGCGTGGTGCCTCCAGTTGGAAGACAATCTTGCCCAGATTAGGTTCTTTGGCGTAGCGTTTCTCTGTGATTTTAGCGATACGCTCGAGTTTATCGAGGTGATCTGCGGGCACATCTCGCGCGACTCGAGGGTCTAAATGGGGAAGTGACAGCACCGACAAAAGCACCAGTAACATGGTGAACCAAAAGATAGCAAAGATACGTCCATATAAGCTGGTGATTTTAGGTATACGCATTAATCTTCCTCTACCAATAAGTAGCCACGGCCTCGTAAGGTTTTGATGCGTGATTTGCCGTCAGTGCGCTCAGGAATCTTCTTACGTAGATTAGAGATGTGCATGTCTATCGCGCGGTCAAACGCTGCGAGCCTTTTACCCAGCACATCCAAACTCAATGCTTCTTTGGTGATCACTTGCCCTGGGTTTTGGATAAGGTGACTCAGTAGGGCGAACTCGGTTGTGGTGAGGTCGATGAGCTCCCCATTGCAGTAGGCTTCTTGTTTGCCCGGGAAGACTTCGATGTCTTGATATTGAACTCTATCACTGGCCGCCTTAGGTGCGGTGTTGGTTTGAGTACGACGCAAGATAGCTCGAATACGAGCTAACAACTCTCGGTCACTGAAAGGTTTAGGCAGGTAATCATCCGCGCCAAGTTCAAGACCAATCACACGGTCGATCTCTTCGCCTTTTGCGGTCAGCATCAGCACTGGTGTTTCCCAATTTTCTCTCAGTTTCTTTAGTGTTTCCATGCCATTAAGACGCGGCATCATCACATCCAAAAGAATCAGGTCAATCTCATCATTGATAGCTTCCAGCCCTGCATAGCCATCATTGGCTTCGGAAACAGTGAAGCCCTCAAAGCTCAGAATGTCTTTGAGTAAGCTGGTTAACTCGGTGTCGTCATCAATAAGAAGAATGTTCGCCATTGGGAAGCCTTAATCGGTTATCTACTATTTACAGGTTAATAATACTGCTAATTATTCGTCAACTTTCACTCTTTACGATTCTTTACGCTTTCTAAACGTCACTTTACGAGGGAAAGACTAATCTATATCTAAGCGCTGAGAAACAGACGCAACACATGACTTATTATACCGAATTGAGGCAACAATTATGAAAATGACTAAGAAACTTGTACTAGCAGCTGCGGCACTTCCACTTATTTTTGGTACAGCAAGCGCGTATGCTTACGGTGGTGGTGATAAAGGTGACCACAAAGGTATGCACGACAAGTGTGGCGGTTTCGATAAAAAAGTAATGCGCCAACTAGACCTAACCGACGCTCAAAAAGAACAGTTAAAAGAGATGCGTGAAGCAGACCGTGCTGAGATGAAAGCAAAGCGCGGTGCAAACAAAACGGCAAAAATGGCGCAAATGAAAGCGCATCACGAAAAGGTTCAAGCATTGGTACTTGCTGACAACTTTGACGAAGCAGCAGCAAACGACCTAGCAAGCCAAATGGTTGAGAAGCAAACTGAGCGTCGCGTAGCAATGCTTAAGAAGCAACACCAAATGATGAGCGTACTAACGGCTGAGCAAAAGACTCAACTGAAAGAAATCCAACAAGAGCGCATGACTAAGTGTGCTGACAAAATGGGAAAACGCATGAACCAAGACAAGTAATTCATTGCTTGAAAAATCAGCGTTGAATGAAAGTGTTTAGAAAGAAGCGGCCGAGTGTCGCTTTTTTTGATCCTTAAAAATGAATGTTTTACATCATGGCTGTCATATTCAATTGGTGGTTTGCAGGTTATACTTTGTGCTATCAGTCACTTTATAGCCAAGTTATGAAACAAGAATACGCACGTTTAGTTACGCTCGCCGCTTGGGCAGCCACCACCATCGCCACTATTTTATTGATAGTGAAAGTCGCAGCTTGGTGGGTGACAGGTTCCGTGAGTCTGTTGGCTTCCGTCGTGGATTCAATGCTGGATATCGCGGCCTCTGTCGTTAACCTTATCGTGGTTCGTTACTCTCTGCAGCCTGCCGACAAAGAGCACACCTTTGGTCATGGTAAGGCTGAATCTCTCGCTGCATTAGCGCAGGCAATGTTTATTTCAGGCTCTGCATGTTTCCTTATTCTCAATGGTATTGAGCGCTTCTTCCGACCTCATGAACTGAACTCTCCAGAAATTGGTATCTACGTCAGCCTGTTCGCGATAGTGATGACCTTTGGTCTGGTTCGCTTCCAAAAACATGTGGTCAACAAAACGGGTAGCCAAGCTATTGCAGCCGATTCATTGCACTATCAATCAGACCTTTATATGAACGCCGCGATTATGCTGGCACTGGCATTGAGTTGGTTTGGGCTTGGCCAAGCGGACTCTGTATTTGCGGTGGGTATAGGTATCTACATTCTGTACAGCGCTTATCAAATGGCGATGGAAGCGGTTCAGTCTCTGCTTGATCATAAGCTGCCAGATGATGAGCTGAAACAGATTAAAGAGACATCATTGAGCGTGGAAGGCGTGTTGGGTGTGCATCAATTACGAACGCGTCGCTCGGGGCCAATACGCTTCATCCAACTGCATCTAGAATTGGAAGATAATATCCCACTTATTGAAGCGCATCGCATTTCTGACGAAGTAGAGGCTAAGCTTATCTCCGTGTTCCCTGATGCTGATGTATTAATTCACCAAGACCCGTATTCGGTCGTATTTGGACCAGAGAAGCAGCAGAAATTCCACTCGTGGTAATGCGTGCTAAAAATCAGCGGGCAAATGGTAAGTGAGTGGCTTTTGAACTAAAGTGAGTAAAAATTATTAACTGTTAGGTGATTCAAAAACCACCTTAGTAACAATTAATGTTGATTCTGATGTGAATCAACAAAGTTATTGAGTAAAACTGTAATACTCTTACAGAAGTAGAAATGTTACATAATTTTACGCGATTTGAGTGCTATTCCTGTTGAGGAAATGTAACATAACGCACAAATATAGATTTAAAATCTTGTTGATATACAATCAGCAAGAACAAGAATTGAATAATAGATTCCCAAAAATCGAGGGTGAGCATGATTAAGAAGATCGGTGTTTTGACCAGTGGTGGTGACGCTCCAGGTATGAACGCAGCAGTTCGCGGCGTTGTTCGTACTGCGTTATCAGTTGGCATTGAAGTTTACGGTATTTACGATGGCTACCAAGGCCTTGTTGAAGACCGTATCGAAAAGCTTGACCGTTCAAGCGTATCTGACGTGATCAACCGTGGTGGTACTTTCTTAGGTTCTGCACGTTTCCCTGAATTTAAAGACGTTGCTGTTCGTGAGAAAGGCATTGAGAACCTTAAGAAGCACGGTATCGAAGCACTTGTTGTTATCGGTGGTGATGGTTCTTACATGGGGGCTAAGAAGCTGACTGAAATGGGTTACCCATGTATCGGTCTTCCAGGCACAATCGATAACGATATCGCGGGTACTGACTACACAATCGGTTACCTAACAGCGCTTAACACTGTTATTGATTCAATTGACCGTCTACGTGACACGTCTTCTTCTCACCAACGTATTTCTATTGTTGAAATCATGGGCCGTCACTGTGGTGATCTTACGCTTATGTCAGCAATCGCGGGTGGTTGTGAGTACATCATTACTCCAGAGACTGGCCTAGATAAAGAACAGCTTATCAGCAACATCCAAGATGGCATTGCGAAAGGTAAGAAGCACGCAATCATCGCTCTAACTGAGCTAATGATGGATGCTAACGAACTGGCTAAAGAGATCGAATCTTCAACAGGTCGTGAAACTCGTGCAACGGTTCTTGGTCACATCCAACGTGGTGGTCGTCCTACTGCATTTGACCGTGTATTGGCTTCTCGCATGGGTAACTACGCTGTTCACCTTCTTCAAGAAGGTCACGGTGGTCGTTGTGTGGGTATCGAGAAAGAAGAACTTGTTCACCACGACATCATCGATTGTATCGAGAACATGCAGAATCCAGACCGTTCTGAGCTGTTCCGCGTTGCAGAAGAGTTGTTCTAAGCCACGCTTAGCGTTCTCTTAAAGAATTTAAAAACCGCTGATTATTCAGCGGTTTTTTTGTGCCTGCCGTTTGGGTTTCAGAAACGACAGGTAATAAAAAAGGCCAACCTAAGTTGACCTTTCATCTAATCTAAACGGTGAGGTTTAAATTAAGCTTTTGCTTCAGCTGCTGCTTTAGCGATAGCTGCGAAGCTTTTCGCGTCTAGAGCTGCGCCGCCAACTAGAGCACCGTCGATGTCTGGTTGTGCGAAGTAAGCTGCTGCGTTTTCTGGCTTAACAGAACCGCCGTATTGGATAACAACTTTCTTAGCAACTTCTTCAGATTTCTCTGCGATGTGTGCACGGATTTGAGCGTGGATGCGTTGTGCATCTTCAGCTGTAGCTGCTTTACCAGTACCGATAGCCCAGATTGGTTCGTAAGCGATGATAGCGCCTTCAAGAGCTTCAACACCTTGAGTGTTGATAACAGCGTCAAGTTGACGAGCACATACTGCAACAGTTTCGCCTGCTTCGTTTTGTGCTTCAGATTCACCGATACAAAGAACTGGAGTTAGGCCGTTCTCTTTTAGGAATGCGAATTTCTTAGCTACGAACTCATCTGATTCGTTGTGGTATTCACGACGCTCAGAGTGACCGATGATGATGTGAGATGCGCCGAACTCTTTAAGCATTGCTGGAGACATGTCGCCAGTGAATGCACCGCTGTTGTTTAGGTCAGAGTTTTGAGCACCTAGGATGATCGCGCTGCCCGCTTCAGTAAGCGTACGCTCTGCTAGATCAACGAAAAGTGCTGGTGGAGCAACTGCTACGTCTACGCCTGTTACGCCTTCAAGTTCAGCGTTAAGACCGTTTAGTAGATCAACAACCATTTCTTTGCTGCCGTTTAGTTTCCAGTTACCCATAACTACAGGATGACGCATAGGAATATCTCCAAAGTATTTAAATAAATCGAATGTAAAAAAGTAAACTTTATTACGAAATAATATAACAGATTAATATCAACAGATCATGACTGTGGTCATGACTTTCTTGGATCTTACTCAATGGTCAGAGTAGATTTTGAGTATATATCAGTGATCCGGCAGACAGAATAATAGCTAACTTCTCGGATTTTTCATCGTTAGTTGTTATTAAGGGACAAACGATTGCGTTAACAACAGGAAGTAACAATGCCGAATCTAGTTCTAGAGTACTCCAATTCAGTGGATGAGCGAGTAAATATCCAAGGCTTACTGGAAGATCTCCACCAAGTCGCTCTCACATGTGGCTTGTTTGATGTGCCATCAGTGAAATCTCGTTCACTGCGTTGCCATAATTGGTTGGTCGGTGATGAGGAAGATAGTGTAGACTTTATTCATATCAGCTTTGAGTTACTTTCGGGACGAACGGAAGAGCAAAAGCGAGAATTGTCACGATCGTTAATGCAGATCCTGCAAGAACAAGCGAGTCATGTAAGAAGCTTAACGGTGAATATTCGTGATATGGATAAAAGTTGCTTTCAAAAAGTAATAAACTAACCATTGCTGCTGACTTTTAGCGGCGTATAAATTTGAGTATTTAAGATGTCGATGAAAGAATTACTGCTCTCTTTCAAGGGGAGAATTGGTCGTAAGACTTACTGGATTTGGAATGTTTTCTACTACATAGCGATTACCGGTTTTGCTTCAGGTATCTCTGTGTTGTTCCCTGCTTACTCTTATATCCTGCTACCAATCATCCTATTGATGCTTGTGATCCCAGACCTTGCGGTAACCGCTAAGCGCTGGCACGACCGCAATAAGTCTAATTACTGGCTACTATTGAATGTGCCATTAGTATTGGGTCGTTTAGCTTCGCCAATGGTTGCAACGACGACAGAGCCGGTATCGCCAATTCATATGGCGGCAACCGTCGCGGCATTAGTGTGTGGTTTCTGGATTCTGATTGAGTGTGGTTTGTTGAAAGGTACAGAAGGCCGTAATGATTACGGCGAAGACCCATGTGAATATTGAACAGCGAACCAATAAGAAGGGGGCATTACGCTCCCTTTTTCTTTTTAGTGCTTTGCTAATTTCAGTACATTTTAGGTTCGGTATTCGGCTTAAAAGGCACGACATTTTCAGGCAGAGATTCTTCAAAGCCGCAGCGCCCTTCGAGTGCATCTTGGAACTTACAGACCTGACAGCGCAGCTCTTGCATGAGTACGACATTGGCGTGGTGTGGGTTTTTACAACGGCTAACCACTAAGTCGATGTGACTTTGCTGCGCACGAAGTCGGTCTTGCATCACGTCTGAAGCCGAACAAATCATCTGTTCGCACATCTCGTGTTTGAATTGATTGAATGCTTTCGGGTCGCTTTTCGCGAGTTGGACAAGTTCATCAAAGGGTGGCAGTTTTTGAGCGGGTTGTGGATGCGCCATCATTCCTTCCTTAGCATTAAGCGTGTTTCATATGCTCTAAGCTTAAGAAAGAAATCTGTACAAATTTTAATCTATTTGTATTTTCTCAATATTGAGACGGTATTAGCCGATTACCTTTGCAATCAAAGGGCGGGTGTTAAGGTGTAAGTGCAGCGTCGTTCGCCAGCAATGATGTGCTCTGTACGGCTCACGTGACACTCATCTTTTAGTAACTCAGTAAACACGTTGAGCTCAGATTGGCACAGGCTAGGGCAGCGAGTTGCAGCCTTACAGATAGGGCAGTGGTTCTCAATCAAGATGTAGTGATCATCATGCTCTTGAAGCTCAGCCATGTAGCCTTCGTCTTCACGAAGCTGGGTGAGTTTTTTAAGCTTGCTGATGAGTGAATCACAGCCAGACAGCGCAGTTTGATACTGCTTAAGAGTGTGTTGTTCACGCTCGGCAGCAACCTTAGCCAGCCCTTCTTTACCAAATAGATTCTCGACAGCATCAATCACTTGAATGGTGAGTTCACCATGTCGGTCTGAAAATTGGTTATGACCTTGTTGAGTCAGAGACCAGTGGCGAGTCGGGCGACCCACTTTCACTTTCACATCATGAAACGCAAGAATACCGTCATCTTCCAGGCTTTGCAGATGTTGCCTTGCCCCCATTGTCGTCATGCCAAATTCTTCTGACAGTTGTTTCGCGGTTACCGCGCCTTGACGCTTAATGGTCTGTAAGATTCTGTCGCTTGTTTTCATACTATCCCTACCTAATGAACCTTACTATTATGAGGCAAGGTGTTTATAAAGCAAACCATTTACTATATTGATGATAATTTACTCTATAGATAGCGTTTTACTCTATTGGCTGCCATGGTCAGATTCTGGTGCGCTAATAAAACAAAAGGCTGATACTAGGTATCAGCCTTGGAATATTCTGTTTCACCGAATTTAGGCTTACAGGATATGACCTACTACTTCTGGATCTTTACGCTCTAGGTAGTGGATAGATTTGATGCGGCGAATTGTACGGCAGCGGCCACGGATAAGCAGGGTTTCTGTGGTTGCGATATTACCTTGACGAGAAATACCTTCTAGCAAGTCACCCTTAGTGATGCCTGTTGCTGAGAATACAACGTTGTCGCTGCGTGCCATGTCTTCCATCTTCAATACGATACCCGCCGTTACGCCCATTTCTGCGCAGCGCTCAAGTTCAAGTTCACCGTGCTTGCGGTTCTCTTCTGTGTCGCCTTTCACTTCGTGGCGAGGTAGAAGACGACCGTGCATGTCGCCGTCGAGTGCGCGAATTACCGCCGCCGAGACCACACCTTCAGGTGCGCCGCCGATGCAGTACATGACGTCTACTTCACTGTCTGGCATACAGGTTAAGATAGAAGCCGCAACATCACCGTCTGGCACAGCAAATACACGAACGCCCATTGCTTGCATGTCGGCGATGACTTGATCATGACGAGGCTTAGCAAGCGTGGTTACGACTAGAGTATCAAGTGTTTTACCTAGTGCTTTAGCGATGTTTTCTAGGTTTTCTGTTAGTGGCAGTTCTAGGTCAATCACGCCTTTAGCGCCAGGGCCAACAACCAACTTTTCCATGTACATATCAGGCGCTTTAAGGAAGCTGCCTTTTTCGCCCGCAGCCAATACAGCCAATGCATTTGATTGGCCCATTGCTGTCATGCGTGTCCCTTCAATTGGGTCAACTGCGATGTCGACAGCGTCGCCGCCCACACCTACGTTTTCGCCGATGTATAGCATAGGTGCATCATCGATTTCACCTTCGCCGATAACAATCTCACCGCTAATTTCGGTTTTGTTTAATAGGCTACGCATTACTTCTACAGCAGCACCATCTGCAGCGTTTTTATCGCCACGGCCAAGCCACTTGTAACCAGCTAGTGCTGCACCTTCTGTGACACGAGAGAATGACATTGCTAAATCGCGTTTCATGCGGACTCCAAAATTTTCAAAGGGGGAATAGAAATTTCGCGGCGAATTTTACCATATCCAAAAGGAAACGTTTGCCTTTTTGTTTTTTGGAGATTGCTCTCGATCAATTCGCAGTGGAAAACAGTTATTATTCATCAAAATAATCGGTTTGCCGTTGTGGCGGTAATCGTTCACGTCAATATTCGGTAAAAAGTGCTGTTTTTTTCATCGAATGGCGCAAAATATCGAATATATTGAGTGTTTATCCTTGCTCTGCTGAGTAGAATGGGGAAATAAGTGGAGTGAACCTTCACCATCAAACGGATAACTTAAAGGTAGGCCAGAATGTCTTTTGAAGTACTAGAGCAGCTAGAAGCAAAAATTCAAACAGCAGTAGATACAATTGCACTTCTTCAAATGGAAGTGGAAGAGCTTAAAGAAGAGAAACAAGCACTAGCAACAGAAGCTGGTGAGCTTAAAGCAAGCCGTCACGAGCTAGAGCAAAAAACTCAGCAAATGCAGGAAGAGCATTCAGCATGGCAAGATCGCATCCGTAACCTTCTTGGTAAAATGGATGAAGTAGAGTAATCGACTCTTCAGATTTAAAAAAACGCCCGCTACTCAGTAGCGGGCGTTTTTGTTTGTGTTCTTATGATTTGTTTTATTATTTGAAGCTGAGTGAGAGTTACTCGACGTCTTCTTCCTCGACATCCAAATCGAGTTCTACATCTAGAGGTTCGGCAGAAAGAATGATGCCAGTGTTGTCTGCGTAGAGGTAATCTTCAGGTAAGAAGGTCACGCTGCCAAAGTTCACTGGAACGTCTAATTCACCGACACCTTCTTGGCTCGCACCAACAGGGATAGAAGCCAAGGCTTGGATACCTAGGTTCATGTCTTCAAGCTCATCGACTTCACGAACGCACCCGTAAACCACAATCCCTTCCCACTCATTGTCTTCGGCAAGTAGGGCTATCTCAGCATCGATCAGCGCTTTACGTAGTGAGCCGCCCCCATCGATTAACAACACACGCCCCAGACCGTCTTGCTCTAGTACAGAGCGAATCAAAGCGTTGTCTTCAAAACACTTTAATGTCGTGATCTGTCCTGCGAAGGATGCACGTCCACCGAAGTTGCTGAACATTGGCTCCACGACATCAACTTGATCCAAATATATGTCGCACAGTGCTGAAGTGTTGTATTCCATTAGTATACCTTTTGAACAATGAGCTTACTTTGAGTATATCGGCGCTTGATCCCTTTGCAATGATTAGTCTCATTTAACTCAATAGAGTTTGAGCTACGACAACCCCTGCAAACAATAGGTTAGTGACCAGTGAGCATTTCACAATCACGGGCATCATTGGTGCAATTTGCGCTGGCTTTTCGGTTTCCCAAACGGCTTTGCCATGCTTGTAAACAATAATAATGCTCAGCAAAAACGGCAGGCTGATCCAGACAGGTTTTTCTTGAATAAGCAGGTAGATAGCGAAAGACGCAAGGGCGAGGCCAAGCAGAGCAAAATGATAGTGTTTGGCTTTGCGTTGTCCTAGGCGAACCGCCATGGTGCGCTTACCACATTCGCTGTCGTTTTCGATATCACGCATGTTGTTGATATTGAGTACCGCAACCGCCATCAAGCCACAGCCCAATGCCGGAAGGAATAGGCTTGGTTCAACATGGCCAGTGTGCAAGAAGTAAGTCCCTGAAACCCCTAATAAACCGAAGAAGATAAATACCGATAAGTCGCCAAGGCCAATATAGCCATAAGGCTTATTACCGACGGTATAAGCGATGGCAGCAACAATGGCTAATATGCCTAACGCAATGAAAGATAAGATACTTTCAATCGAGGTTAAGGCATGAAAAATAAGAATCAGCCCAGCGACCATAGTAAACACGATGTTGAGGATGATCGCTTGCTTCATGGTTTTCGCTGTTACCGCGCCAGATTGCATGGCACGTGTTGGCCCCAGACGATTTTCGTTGTCTGTGCCTTTTACGGCGTCGCCATAGTCATTGGCTAGGTTCGATAAAATCTGTAATAGGGTGGCGGTTAAAAATGCCAGTAGGGCTATCGATAAAGAAAACTGACCACCGGCGAACGCTAAACTACTTCCTGTAAGAATAGAGACAAGTGCGAGAGGCAGAGTTTTTGGTCGTGCGGCATCAAGCCAGATCAGTAGAGATTGTTTCATCGTAGGTCTAATTCTTTGTAAGTCTTCGTTTCATACTGTGATTTGAGTATACGCCCATTTTTCGGGTAATAAAAAGCCCACTCGAAAGTGGGCCTTGAATTCGCTTATTAGCTGCTATTTCTTTGAGATAGAGCAATAAGTTAGAGTTTCGTGTGCTACAGGATGAAGCGGCTTAGGTCTTCGTCTTCAACGAATTCGCCAAGTTTCGATGTTACGTAAGCTTCATCAATCACTAGCTTGCTGCCAGCTTTGTCTGTTGCTTCGAATGAAATCTCATCCATTAGACGCTCCATCACTGTGTGTAGACGACGCGCACCGATGTTCTCAGTGGTTTCGTTTACGCGCCATGCTGCGTCCGCAATCTGGTTGATGCCATCTTCAGTGAACTCAATGTTGACATCTTCTGTTTTCATTAGGGCAATGTATTGCTCTGTTAGAGATGCTTTTGGCTCAGTTAGGATGCGTTTGAAGTCATGTGCTGATAGTGCTTCAAGTTCTACGCGGATTGGTAGACGACCTTGTAGCTCAGGGATCAGGTCAGATGGCTTAGCCACTTGGAATGCGCCTGATGTGATAAACAAGATGTGGTCAGTTTTAACCATGCCGTGCTTTGTTGATACTGTGCTGCCTTCGATAAGAGGCAGTAGGTCACGCTGAACACCTTCGCGAGATACGTCTGGGCCTGAGCTGTCGCCACGCTTACAGATTTTGTCGATCTCATCGATGAATACGATGCCGTTGTTTTCAGCGTTGAAGATCGCGTTCTCTTTCAGCTCTTCTTGGTTCACAAGCTTCGCAGCTTCTTCTTCCGTCAGTGCTTTGAATGCGTCTTTGATTTTCATCTTACGCTTTTTCTTGGTGTCGCCCGCTAGGTTTTGGAACATGCCTTGCAGCTGGTTTGTCATCTCTTCCATGCCTGGAGGTGACATGATTTCAACGCCCATTTGCGGTGCGGCTACATCAACTTCAATCTCTTTGTCGTCTAGCTTACCTTCACGTAGTTTCTTGCGGAAAATCTGACGAGTGTTTGAAGAAGTGGTGTCTTCAGTTGATTGCTCGTTCTGACCCCAAGCATCACGTGCTGGTGGCAGAAGGGCATCAAGAATGCGTTCTTCAGCTTGTTCTTCAGCGCGGTACTGTACTTTTTCCATCGCTTGTTGGTGTGTCATCTTGATTGCAACGTCCGTTAGATCACGGATGATGGTCTCTACTTCTTTACCAACGTAGCCAACTTCGGTGAACTTAGTCGCTTCTACCTTGATGAAAGGCGCGTTTGCTAGTTTCGCTAGACGGCGAGCAATCTCAGTTTTACCGACACCCGTTGGGCCAATCATTAGGATGTTCTTTGGTGATACTTCAACACGCAGGCTTTCTTCAAGCTGCATACGACGCCAGCGGTTACGCAGAGCGATAGCCACTGAACGCTTAGCGTTGTCTTGGCCGATAATGTGGCGATTGAGTTCGTGAACAATTTCGCGAGGAGTCATCTCAGACATGGTTTTTCCTTAATTCTTTAATCACTGTTGAATACAACGTTATTGATGGAAGCGGTCGTTACTCTGGCTTTGGCAGCTCAACGGTGCTTTCTAGTTCTTCAATAGTGTGGTGATGGTTGGTGAAGACACAGATGTCGCCTGCAATGTTCAGCGACTTTTCTGCGATTTCACGCGCATCTAAATCAGTATTTTCTAACAGTGCAGTAGCGGCTGCTTGAGCAAAGTTACCGCCCGAACCGATCGCAATCAGGTCGTTCTCAGGTTGAACTACGTCACCGTTACCTGTGATGATCAGTGAAGCGGTCTCATCCGCTACTGCTAACAGCGCTTCTAACTTACGTAGAGCACGGTCGCTACGCCAATCCTTCGCTAGCTCAACGGCAGCTTTGGTCAGGTGGCCTTGGTGCATTTGCAGCTTGCTTTCAAATTTTTCGAATAGCGTGAAAGCATCAGCCGTACCGCCAGCAAAACCAGCCAGTACTTTGTTGTTGTATAGGCGACGTACTTTACGGGCGTTGCCCTTCATTACTGTATTGCCCAGAGATACTTGTCCATCACCCGCGATGACGACTTTATTATTACGACGTACAGATACAATGGTAGTCACGAGTCGACCTCTTTTGATTATTATTTATGGTTACTACTTATATGTGGCTCCACTATCATGAATTCAAGTGCCACTTTTAATGGTATGTCATATCAAAAAAACTAAATGTTACCAGTTATTTCAAATATCCATTACCTGTTGAGCCTATGTGTGGCAAGGGTTGGTGGGTTAATAGTTTGTGATAAATATAAAAAAAGATAAAACAAATTTCTAACGTGAAATGGTTAACACTTTTTGTTTGATTTATAAGGAATGATGTTCACTAATCAGTGGTATTCACTGCATAAGGAGTAGTGTGATGAATAGTGACAATATCAGTTTTTTTAATAGAGATATGGATCTGGATGAGCTGTCTATACTGCATCATCTGATGTATCAGGAGGCGGGCGAGTGTTCAACAGAACATCTAAAAAACTCGGTTAACGTTTTTCTTAAACGTCCATTTCCTAACGTTTTAGCGCACTTGGATTTTTTTGGTTACATCGAGATAAATAAGGAGCAGGTCTACCTGACTGACTTTGGGCTTGAGTACTACGAACAAGTACCTCAGTTTCGTTAAAACGCACTCTTTTGATTAACATACTGGTATTGCTTGTGCGATGAACTATTGAACGCTTTCAAACAGCAATAGGGGGAATCCTCTTCCCCCTATTATATATTGAGTTGATTAAGACCCGTCTTTCCAAATAGCGCAAGGTTCAATTTTCGCTCGTTGCAGCTTATGGCGATCGCGTTCTGCGTCACGCTTCAACTTGTATGGCCCTAAAACCACACGGTACCAGCTACTGCCATCTTTCTTGCGGATCTCACTTGAGATACCTTGGAAGGCAATATCCAACTTACGTGCTTCTGCCTGCGACGAGGTTTTGTAAGCGCCACACTGCATGATGTAAGGGATCTTAGAGATCTGTTGCTCTTTGGCTTTTACTTCAATCTCGCGGCTTGGCAGCGTTTCAACGTAGTCCCACTTCTCTTCAGGAGGCGGCGGAATCACTTTCGCTGGTTTTGGCTTAGGTTTTGGTTTGGTTGCCACAGGCGTTGGTGCAGGCGGCTCAGGATCATTACTCAATAGGTAAAGTCCGTAACCAAAACCACCGGCAAGGAGGATCGCCAAAAGACCACTGCGCCAAGGTTTACGGCGAGGGGCTTGTTTTTTGGTCGGTTTTTTCGTGCCACGACCGCGCTTTACATAATCTCTATTAGCCACAAGACAATTCAATAGTTGCTGATTCTGCCCTCATGGTAATCCAGATTGCGCGAGGATAATAGTGCAGAAATGGAAGCGGCACATCAAAATGTGCCGCAGATTTATAAGGGTATTTCTAAGGGTTATATTCGAGGTGGCGCTGTACTGCCTCGAACCACTAATTTAGCTTCAAGCAGACGCGAACCTGCTTGCACATCGTTGCCTTTTAATAGATCAAGCATCATCAACATCGCTTGGCGTCCAATCTCATAACGAGGCTGAGAAATGGTGGTTAGCGGTGGATCGCAGTATTGAGCGAATTGGATGTCATCGAAGCCGACAATCGATAGGTCTTGAGGAACGCGCAAGCCCAGCTTCTTCGTTTCTTGAATCGCACCAATCGCCATCGCATCGTTGTGACAGAAGATAGCTGTAGGTTGTTCAGGAAGTGCCAGTAATTGACGAACCGCTTGAGCACCCGCTTCAAAGGTGAAGTCACCGACCGTACTGTAAGCTGGATTCATAGAGACTCCAGCGCGGCGCAGTGCTTGTTGGTAGCCTTGTTGACGGAACTTACACAGCGTTGCAGATACTGGGCCTGAGATTTGAGCGATGCGTTTATGACCTAACTGAGCTAGGTAGTTAACCGCTTCAAAGGCAGAGGTCAGGTTATCGATGTGTACCGTAGGCAGTTCAAGCTCAGGGGCAAACTCACACGCCATCACCATCGGCGGTAAATTCTTTTGTTCAGGTTTGCTGACATCAAACGGATGGTCAGTACCAAGCAGCAGCATACCGTCAGCTTGTTTGGTGAAAACTAAGTTAACAAACGAAGACTCGCGCTTCTTTTGCTGGCCGCTATCACCTAGCAGAACAAGGTAATCATTTTCTACTGCGGCATCTTCGATACCACGAATGATCTCGGCGAAATAAGGGTCACAGATATCAGGAACAATAGTGATGATGGTTTTTGATTCGTTGCGACGTAAATTTCTAGCTAATGTATTGGGTGAGTATCCAGCTTCAAGTACTGCTGTTTCCACTCGTTTGCGAGTTGAAACTGAGACTTTCTCAGGGTTCATCAATGCACGTGATACCGTGGCTGTTGATACGCCTGCTAGCTGGGCAACATCCTTCATTGTCGCCATAAATTAAACCCTCTTTTAAGTTCCTTTGTCGCCTAAGTATCTAAGGCGTGAATAATAAATGTAATCGAATAGATATTATGAAAGTGTTGCTAACACTTTTTTTATTGCAATATTTTATTCGTTTAATCCGTGTAAAGTTACGGCTAGATTAACAAAAATCACATGACTAGTGTGAAGTTGCTCACGAGAAATATGAAATATTTGTGAACAAACTTATCATTAGTTTTAACCCAAGTGGGTTTAGCTCAAATCTTGCGGCTCAATATCGAGTGACCAGCGAACTTTTTTCGCAGCAGGTAACATATTGATGGCCGGCTTGGCACTCATTAATAGTTTCTGCATTAACGAGCGCGTCTGAGTTTGTAAGATTAACTGCCAGCGTGATTTGCCCGCTCGTTTTGCTAACGGAGCCGGGGTTGGCCCTAACACCATGCAATATTGGTCAAACAGTGGATGTGATTCCAATGTGTGACGAACCTGACGCAAGAACTCTTCCACCAAGCGAGTGTCATTGGCTTCTGCTCTAAACAGCGTCATAAAGGTATAAGGCGGTAACATTGCCTGCTTACGCTCTGCCAGTGCCGTCTGAGCAAAGTGGTTATAGTCTTTGTGCAGCAAGGCTTGCAGCAACCCATGTTCTGGATGGTGAGTCTGTAAGATCACCTCACCGGGCTTGCTAGCACGACCTGCGCGTCCCGCTACTTGGATGAATAGCTGGGCAAGACGTTCAGACGCTCGGAAGTCACTGCTATATAAAGAGCCATCCACATCTAATAACGCCACAAGTGTCACATCAGGGAAATGGTGACCCTTAGCGAGCATCTGTGTGCCGATAAGAATTTGGAATTCACCCTTACGAATCGACTCGAGTGCGCTTTCTAAACTGCCTTTACGGCGGGTGCTGTCGCGGTCAATACGAATGGTTTTGTATTCAGGGAATAGTTGGCCAAGCTGAGCTTCTAACTGCTCGGTACCGACACCTACTGTCACCAAGTTCGCAGACCCACAACCTTGGCAGTTGTGCACGATATGCTGCTGAGAACCACAGTGGTGGCAGCGCATCTCATTACTGTATTGATGATAAGTATAGTAAGCATCACAACGTTTACACTCGGCTGTCCAACCACAATCGTGACACATCAATGCGGGAGAAAACCCTCGGCGATTGAGGAACAGCATCACTTGGTTGCCTGCTTTGAGGTGTCTTTGCATCTCTGCAATTAACGACGCAGACAGGCCACTTTCTAGATATTCACCTTTAACATCCAACACCTTATTGGTGGTCGGCAGTGCGACACCCGCACGTGAAGTCAGGGTGAGATAACTGTATTTGCCGATCTGAGCGTTGTGCAGTGTTTCAAAGGCCGGAGTCGCCGAGCCTAACACTACTGGAATCTGCGCTTTATGAGCACGCATGATCGCCACATCGCGAGCGTGGTAGCGCAGGCTATCTTGTTGTTTATAAGACGCGTCGTGCTCTTCATCGACAATGATAATGCCTAGGTCAGCAAATGGCGTGAACAGAGCTGAACGGGTACCAATCACGATGCCTGCTATTTTATCGCGCGCCGATAACCACGCATTCAGGCGTTCTGAATCGTTTAAACCTGAGTGGATAACCTCAACAGGCACATTAAAGCGTCGCTTAAAGCGGTTAATCGTTTGAGGAGTGAGACCAATCTCGGGCACGAGCACTAACGCTTGTTTACCTTGATCGAGAATCGGCTTAATCATATTCAGGTAAACCTCGGTCTTACCTGAGCCAGTAACGCCCTCTAACAGGAAACAACCAAAGTCGGTTTGGCTATTTACGGTCGCAATCGCGATGGCTTGTTCGGCATTGAGCTTAGGTTTGTCTTGGTCATTCTCAAGTTCAACTGGCCAAGGTTGGCGCTTCGGCTTTTTCTCTACCGATTCAATCCAGCCTTTCTCTTCTAGCGTTTTGAGTACGGCGCTGCCAACTTCTTCATCAATGAACTCTTGATGAGGAACCGGGCCGTGTTCAAGCATGTGCATCACTTTGGCTTGCTTGACCGCGCGACCAAAACCTTGCATCAGTTGGTCTTTGCCTGATGGCGTTAACTGCCACTCAACCAGCGTCGCGAAGTCGGCGGCTTTGCCTTTTCTTAGAGCGCTCGGAAGGGCGTTAGCAAAGGTTTCGCCAAGAGGGTACTGATAAAACTGACTGCACCACATTAATAGTGAATAGACAGATTCCGGCCAAACAGGTTGGTTATCCAATAGCGCTTTTATTGGTTTGAGCTTGTCTAGCTCGAATTCAGATTCGTTAACCAGAGCCGTGACAATGCCGGTTAAGGTTTGTCGTCCAAAAGGCACAGAGACTCGTCCACCAATAATCGGAAATAGGTGGTTTGGAATCTTGTAATCGAACTGCTTGTCGAGTGGAACAGGCAGTGCCACGCGGGCAATCATTGGACGCATAAAGGGACGGCTTTATCTGAGTTGACGAGAGCGAACAGTCTAAAGGATAAGGCGGTTAAATTCGAGAAGCAGTTTGGATGAAGGTGGCGAGTTAGCGTATACCGACAACGACAGCCCGAAATCTCAGGCCGATAAAGGAAATAAAGAGAGAATTGGTGAAAAATGTATCAAATCGGTTGATCCTGCTTTATAGATTCATTACTATACTGCGCCTTAAAGGTATGGCTTCATCACTCTTTTGTGTCGATGCGGTGTCTTTATTTCTTTTTTAAACTACGTGTGGTGTGCGGCTTAGAATCGTATAGCGACACGGCCTACTTGAGGTTATCCCATGAAAGCTGGAATCCACCCAGAATACAAAGCAGTTACTGCAACTTGTTCTTGCGGCAACACATTTGAGTTCAACTCAACGCTAGCAAAAGAATCAATCCACCTAGACGTATGTGACAAATGTCACCCGTTCTACACTGGTAAGCAACGTATCGTAGATACTGGCGGCCGTGTTGATCGCTTCAACAAGCGTTTCGGTGCTCTTTCTAGCAAGAAGTAATTCTCGCTATTTAGACATGAAAAAGGACACTTCGGTGTCCTTTTTTGTTGCCTGTAATTTGAGAAAGCACTGACTTCTATTCAAGCATCACTCTCACCCAACGATAAGTTGCCTCTCTATTCTATTTCAGGGCAATTCCTTGCGTATCTCTCTTCACCAAAATTCAGCACGAAACTTCAACAAGCGATAGTAATTTCAACTGCTCACTGGTCTTATTAGTAGTGAAATCTCGTTTTTTAATGAGACAGAGGCTTCAACCACCTAGGAACTTTGAAGTACATCCATTAACATGAACAAGATCCCCCAAATAATAATATCCTAGGAACCTACACCTATGTCTGAAGACAGCAGCCAAGCTCAATCCTCTCAAGAATTATCACCTCAAGAACAATTCCGTCAGCAAGCTCTTGATTACCATGAGTTCCCAATTCCAGGCAAAATTGCCGTAGAACTGACGAAGCCTGCAAACTCTGCAGAAGACCTAGCACTTGCATACAGCCCAGGCGTGGCTGAGCCTGTTCGCGAGATCGCACAGAACGTTGATAACGTTTATAAGTACACAGGTAAAGGCAACATGGTTGCAGTTATCTCTAACGGTACAGCGATTCTTGGCCTAGGTAACCTTGGCCCTATTGCTTCTAAACCTGTTATGGAAGGCAAAGCGCTCCTGTTTAAGCGTTTTGCTGGTTTAGATTCTATCGATATTGAAGTAAAACACCGCACAATCGATGAGTTCGTTGATACAGTTGCGAATATCGCAGATACATTCGGCGGTATTAACCTGGAAGACATCAAAGCACCAGACTGTTTTGAGATTGAACGCCGCCTGATTGAACGTTGTGATGTTCCGGTATTCCACGATGACCAACATGGTACAGCGATTGTAACGGCAGCGGGTATGCTGAATGCGATCGAGCTTCAAGGTAAGAAACTTGAAGAGTGTAAGATCGTTTGTTTAGGTGCTGGCGCAGCAGCGGTTGCTTGTATGGAGCTACTGATTAAGTGTGGCGCTCAGCGTGAAAAAATCTACATGCTTGACCGTAAAGGTGTGATCCACACTCGTCGTGATGACCTCAACGAATACAAAGAGCTGTTCGCAAATAACACTGATAAGCGTACGCTTGAAGATGTTATCGAAGGCGCTGACCTGTTCTTGGGTGTATCGGGGCCGAATCTACTGCCTGCTGAAGCACTAACGCTGATGGCTGATAAGCCTGTTGTGTTTGCATGTTCAAACCCAGATCCAGAGATCAAGCCTGAGCTTGCACACGAAGTTCGTTCTGACCTAATCATGGGTACAGGCCGCAGTGATTACCCTAACCAAGTAAACAACGTACTTTGTTTCCCATTCATTTTCCGTGGTGCACTAGACGTGCGTGCGAGCGAAATTAATGACGAAATGAAGCTAGCGGCGGTTAAAGCGATTCGTGAACTGGCGAAAGAAGAAGTTCCAGCTGAAGTACTAGCAGCTGCGGGCGAGACTGCACTGGAGTTCGGTAAGGGGTACATCATTCCTAAGCCAATGGACCCACGTCTACTTCCTCGCGTAGCACGAGCAGTTGCGGAAGCGGCTGTTGAATCTGGCGTAGCTCGTATCGAGATGCCTGCTAACTATATGGCTTAATAGCTGTTGCTCTATTGAGCCAAAAAGAATAATAAAAAACCGACTCATCTGGAGTCGGTTTTTTTATGTCTATCATTCACAGCGCAATCATAAAAAGCTATGCGCGATGTGATAAATAAGGTTCAGCTAGAGCGAATCAATAATGAAGGCAGTGACTGAGTTGTTTTTATTCTTCGTCAAACGCTTCGAACTCGATACCCATCTCTGTCATCAGCTTTTTCACTTCAGCAGGAATATCGTCTGGGCGGTCTTTACGAAGGTCTTCATCCGTTGGTAGTGGTTGGCCTGTGTACGCATGTAGAAAGGCTTCGCACAGTAGCTCACTGTTTGTTGCATGGCGTAGGTTATTAATCTGGCGGCGAGTACGCTCGTCAGTAAGAACCTTTAACACTTTTAGAGGGATAGAAACTGTAATTTTCTTTACTTGTTCGCTTTTCTTTCCATGCTCAGCATATGGGCTTATGTATTCACCATTCCAGTCGGCCATTGCGTACCTTCATCACTTTAGTTGTTAGAATAAATTAATAGTGGTGATTTTAGCGGGATTTACTGCCATAAGCAAAGACATATAGACGTCTAGAAGTGTTGACGTCTCACGTTTATGAAAGTAAAGTGAATAACATATATCTAACACAGCCGCAAAATGCCGACAAGCCGCTGTGATTCTCAGACGCAAAACTTGTAAGGAAGCACCTATGAGCAGCCGGAAGCCAGCAACAATCGCAGTACGTACTGGTATCGAGTCAGACACGCAACACCATGCCGTTGTCCCACCCATTTATCTTTCGACTAACTATGGGTTTCCCGCTTTTGGTGAAGTGCCAAAGTACGATTACACCCGTTCTGGTAACCCAAACCGCGGTTTATTAGAGACGGCACTGTTTGAGCTTGAATCAGGCAAAGGCGCGGTTGTGACTAACTGTGGTACTTCGGCGCTTAACTTATGGGTTTCGGCTTTCTTAGGCGGCGATGATCTTATTATTGCACCGCACGATTGCTACGGCGGTACTTACCGTCTGTTTAACACTCGCTCGCTAAAAGGTGACTTCAAAGTTCTGTTCGTTGATCAATCGGATCAAGCAGCGCTGGATGCGGCGCTCGCGCTTAAGCCAAAGTTGATCTTAATTGAAACCCCATCGAATCCACTGGTTCGCGTGGTTGATATTGCAGAAACTTGCCGTAAAGCGAAAGAGGTTGGTGCTCTGGTTGCTGTCGACAACACGTTTTTGACACCTGTGTTCCAAAAGCCTTTAGAGCTGGGTGCTGATTTTGTTATCCACTCAACCACTAAGTACATCAATGGACACTCAGATGTTATTGGTGGCGTTGTGGTCACTAAGACAGAAGAACACGCTGAAGAGTTAGCATGGTGGGGCAACTGTATTGGTGCGACCGGCACACCATTTGATAGCTACATGACTTTACGTGGTATTCGTACGCTAGGTGCGCGTATGCGAGTTCACGAAGAAAGCTCACGTGAAATTCTAGCGTCTCTGCAGCAACAAGATCTTGTTGGCACTATTTACCACCCAAGCCTTCCTGAACATCCGGGTCATGATATCGCGAAGAAACAGCAATCGGGCTTTGGTTCCATGCTCAGTTTTGAGTTTGCGGGCTCATTCGAGGCGCTTAAATACTTTGTTGATAAGTTAGAGCTGTTTTCTTTGGCAGAATCATTGGGCGGTGTTGAAAGCCTGATTTGTCACCCTGCGTCGATGACTCACCGCGCGATGGGTGAAGAAGCCTTAGCAGAAGCGGGTGTTTCTCAGCAACTACTGCGTCTATCTGTTGGCCTTGAAGATGCAGAAGACCTAATCGATGACCTCAAGCAAGCGTTTGAAAGAACACAGCGCTTTATCGCTGAAGGGGAGGGTTAATAATGGCAACCTTTCGCCAGCTACATAAATTTGGTGGCAGCAGTTTAGCGAATCCTGAATGTTACCAACGCGTGGTCAACATTCTTAGAGAATACTCATCAGCATCTGATTTGGTGGTGGTATCGGCAGCAGGCAAAACAACCAACCGTTTGATTGAATTTGTTGAAGCGCTCGACAAAGATGGTCGTATTGCCCATGAATGCCTACAAGCACTTCGTCAGTTCCAACTCGATCTGATTGAAGCACTGCTTGAGGGTGAATCAGCCGCACAACTTACTGCAACCATTCAACAAGAATTTACCGCTTTGGGTGAGCTAACGGCTCCCTTGAGCGAAGCACAAAAAGCAAAAGTGCTTGGACACGGTGAGGTTTGGTCTTCACGTCTACTCGCGGCTTTGTTGTGCCAGCATGATTTACAAGCCGTTGCTCAAGATGCACGTGCTTTTTTACGTGCAGAAGTGGGCGCTCAGCCTGAAGTCGACCGCGCACGTTCTTACCCTATGATCAAAGAAGCCTTGGCGCAGCATGCACATTGCCGCGTGGTGATTACGGGCTTTATGGCTCAGAACTGCGAGGGTGAAACGGTATTGCTTGGCCGTAACGGTTCGGATTACTCAGCAACCGTGATTGGTGCTTTGGCTGAAGTTGAACGCGTGACGATTTGGAGTGATGTGGCAGGCGTTTACAGCGCTGACCCTCGTCTGGTTTCAGATGCGTGTCTATTGCCTCTACTTCGCCTTGATGAAGCCAGCGAATTGGCTCGTCTTGCCGCTCCAGTGCTTCACAGCCGAACGCTACAGCCTGTGGCTCAAAGTGCTATGGATCTCAGCTTACGCTGCAGCTATCAGCCGGAGGCGGGCTCTACACAGATCGAGCGTGTACTGGCATCGGGTCGTGGCGCAAAAATCATTACCTCTTTGGATGAAGTGCTTATCGTGCAACTGACCTTTGGTCACGGCCATGATTTCGACCGTCTAGAGAGTGAAGTGCTTGAAGGGCTTAAGCGTGCTCAACTTGAGCCGCTTGCTTATGAGCTTGAACCGGATCAACACTGTTTGCGTCTTGCCTACACAGAAGAGATCGCTGGTGGTGCATTAGAATATCTCCAAGACCATGCGATTGAAGCTGAGATTAAGCTAAAAGAAGGTTTCTCTCTGATTGCTGCAGTGGGTGCGGGTGTGACTAAGAACCCTAACCATTGCTACGGTTTCTACCAGCAGCTTAAGAGCTCGCCGGTTGAGTTCATCTCAGAAGCGAACTCAGGCTTAAGCTTGGTGGCTGTGATTCGTAAGAGTGAAACATCAAGTCTAGTGAAAGGCATTCATTCTCAACTGTTCCAAGCGCAGAAGCGTGTTGCGATTGCCTTGTGTGGTAAGGGCAATATTGGTTCAAGCTGGTTAAGCCTGTTTGCTGAGCAAAAAGCGGAACTTGAAAAGCGCCGTGGAATGAACTTTGAATTGGTTGCCGTGGTTGATAGCCAAACCTATTGGTTCGACGATCAAGGCATTGATGCGACTTCGGTAGGTAAGCGCTTTGACGACGAAGCTATTGCTAACAATGGTAACGACTGGTTAGAGCGTTTGGGCTCTATTCAAGGTTATGACGAAGCAGTGGTTCTGGATGTGACTGCGAGCCCAGTGCTTGCAGCAAAGTATCTGCAAATCGCACAACAAGGTATTCACCTAATCTCGGCGAACAAGGTGGCAGGTTCTGCATCGAGCGAGTATTACCATCAAGTACAAGATGCTTTCGCTAAGATCAGCCGTCATTGGTTGTACAACGCGACAGTGGGTGCTGGATTGCCGATTAACCACACGGTACGTGACCTACGTGAAAGTGGCGATGACATCATTGCGTTGTCTGGCATTTTCTCGGGCACGTTGTCTTGGTTGTTCCAACAGTTTGATGGCACCGTGCCGTTCAGCGAGTTGGTTGACTTAGCATGGCAACAAGGCCTTACTGAACCTGACCCTCGTGCTGACCTAGATGGCTCAGACGTGATGCGTAAGCTGGTGATTCTGGCGCGTGAATCTGGTTTGGATATCGAACCTGAAAACGTAAAAGTGGAATCACTGGTACCTGAAGAGTTGCAAGACCTGTCGGTAGATGACTTCTTTGATAAGGCTTCTGTGCTAAGCGAAGAGTTGGCGGAGCGCTTAGAGAAAGCGCACTCTCAACAGAAGGTTCTGCGTTACGTAGCGCGTTTAGAGAAGAATGGTAAGGCAACCGTAGGTGTTGAAGCCCTATCTAAAGAACACGCTCTAGCGAACTTGCTGCCTTGCGATAACATCTTTGCGATTGAGAGCAAATGGTACAAAGATAATCCGTTGGTTATTCGTGGCCCAGGTGCCGGTCGTGAAGTAACGGCAGGTGCAATTCAATCTGATCTAAACAGAATGTCTAGTCTGTTCTGATACTCATATCGGTTGGTTTGAAACTCAGATCAATTGTTTTAGTACGTAAATGGCATACTATTCACTAAGATAAATAAGGCTGAAAGCACGATGTGTTTGTCAGCCTTTTTTCTACATTATTTCTGCTTTGCGACCCATCTAACGACTTGAGTTTTACTCACGATCTACTTGAGAAAAATTCATAATGGATCTGTTGACATTAAATCGTATTCAATACATTCTACAGACATATAGACGTCTAAACGTCGTTTAAGGATTTGAGTTTTAGTGGTTGCTTTTGCCACAGGGAGAGTAAGATGGGATACACACACGCTAGTCATATCGACGCTTTAAATCAGAATATCGCTGAACTTTCTGACAACATCAATGTGTCATTTGAGTTTTTTCCACCAAGCAGTGAGAAGATGGAAGAGACCTTGTGGAACTCTGTTCACCGTCTTAAAACACTTCAACCAAAATTTGTATCGGTAACTTACGGTGCAAACTCGGGTGAACGTGACCGTACCCACTCAATCATTAAAGAAATTAAGAACCAAACGGGTCTAGTGGCAGCACCACACCTGACATGTATTGATGCGAGCCGCGAAGAGTTGATTCAAATTGCCGACGACTACTGGGCAAATGGTATTGAAAGCATTGTTGCGTTGCGTGGTGACATCCCAGCAGGCGGCGGTGCGCCAGAGATGTACGCATCTGATCTAGTCGAGCTACTTAAATCTCGCCACGATTTTGATATCTCAGTAGCGGCATTCCCTGAGGTTCACCCTGAAGCAAAAAGCGCTCAATCTGATCTTATTAACCTAAAGCGTAAAGTAGATGCGGGTGCTAACCGTGCAATCACTCAGTTCTTCTTTGATGTAGAAAGCTACCTACGTTTCCGTGACCGTTGTGTTGCGGCTGGTGTGGATGTTGAGATTGTACCGGGCATCTTACCGGTTTCTAACTTCAAGCAAGCGTCTCGCTTTGCAGCGATGAACAACGTAAAAGTACCTGGCTGGATGGCGAAGCAGTTCGAAGGTTTGGATGATGATCCAACCACTCGTCAGTTAGTAGGTGCTAGCCAAGCGATTGATATGGTTCGTACGCTGAGCCGTGAAGGTGTGAAAGATTTCCACTTCTACACGCTAAATCGTGCAGAAATGACTTACGCACTTTGCCATACGCTAGGTGTTCGTCCACAAGTCGCTGCGCTTTAAGCAAAGTCTAAGAAGTAAAGCCTAAGCACTTGTAAAAAGCCTCTGGCAGTAACATTTCAAATCCTATAGATACAAAAAAGGCTTGGACTCTAAGAGTTCAAGCCTTTTGCTTTTCTAGCTTCTAGCTTCTAGCTTCTAGCTTCTAGCTTAACTTAAGCAAGAGCACCAAGTTCAAGCAGTACTTCTTCAGCCCATACAATCCATGCTTCACGGATAAGTAGGTTACGACGAAGAGTAAGACGCTCAAGGCGTGCTTGCTTGTCTAGAGTTGATGGCGTTGCGTAGTAAGCCGCTTCGATTTCACGGTAGTGAGAAACCAGTTTGCGAGACTCTTCTACTAGCTCAGCAAGTTGTACACGGTAAGCGTCAGAAGGTTGTACAGCACAAGCCATTAGCTTAGCTGAGAACTCGTCACGAACGGTTGGGTGTGCAGTTGGTTGTTCAAACCATTCACCTAGCGCGCCACGGCCAGCATCAGTGATAGAGTAAACTTTACGATCAGGTTTGCCTTCTTGAGGCTCAAGCACGCAAGTTACCTGGTCGTTCTGAGCCATTTTATTTAGCTCGCGGTAAACTTGTTGATGGCTAGCTTTCCAGAAGTAACCAATGCTTGCGGAGAATTCTTTTGTGATATCGTAACCAGTAGCATCGCGTGTACTTAAAACGGTTAGAATTACGTGTGGTAATGACATGTCTGAAATCCAAATGGTAAACAGTAAACAAATACTTAAACAACAAGTGTGCTTCTAATGGCACGTTATATTGGTTATGTCTAAGTAGCACCAACTCATCGGTTGGTTATGTCACCTTACAAAGCCGTTTATCACCTAGGTTGACCAGTTTATTGGTCAAGTTGCTGCAGATTATTTTTTTGGAGTGCTTCCGCAGCGGAGCAGTAGTATATCTAAATAATAAGCATAAAGTAGAATACATGGACAAAATAACCCAAAAAACTGACAAAATACTTACTAGTGGTTATCTGGCGAAATAAAAAGGCCGCACATGGCGACCTTTTGTTCTTTTTGAAGATGTAAATTCTGATCAGGTTATAGTAGGAATCACTAATTAACCAGTATTTCGCATACCTGCTGCAATGCCTGCAATCGTCACCATTAGCGCTTCTTCAAGCTCTGCTGGTGGTGTTTCACACTTACGAGTACGGTAAAGCAGTTCAGCTTGAAGCATGTTTAGTGGCTCAACGTAGATGTTACGTAGGCGGATTGACTCAAGTCCCCAAGGGTCGCTCTGCATTAGGTTCTCGTTGTTCTCAACATTTAGCACGGCTTTGATGTCTTTTTGCAGCTGTTCACGCAGTAACTCACCTAATGGTAATAGCTCTTCGTCAACAAGGCGTTGGTCGTAGTACTTAGCGATTTCCATGTTGCACTTCGAGTACACCATTTCCAACATACCGAGACGGGTAGAGAAGAACGGCCACTCGCGACACATCTCTTCGAGCAGGGCTTGATGGCCTTGATCTACAGAGTACTGAATCGCTTCACCAGCGCCTAACCATGCAGGCAGTACCAAACGGTTTTGGCTCCAAGAGAAGATCCATGGAATCGCACGTAGGCTTTCTACGCCGCCGTTCGGGTTACGTTTCGCAGGGCGAGAGCCAAGAGGCAGTTTACCTAGCTCCAGTTCAGGTGTCGCTTGACGGAAGTAAGGTACGAATTTCTCTTCGCCACGAACCACGTTGCGGTAAGCCTCACAAGATACTTGAGATAGCACTTCCATTAGGTCGCGCCACTCTTGTTTTGGCTCAGGTGGCGGCAGAAGGTTCGCCTCTAGAATCGCGCTTGCGTAAAGGTTGAAGCTGTTTACAGCAACGTCTGGTAAGCCAAGTTTAAAGCGGATCATTTCGCCTTGCTCTGTTACACGTAAACCGCCTTTCAAGCTCTTAGGTGGCTGAGAAAGAAGAGCAGCGTGCGCCGGAGCACCACCACGACCAACCGTACCGCCACGACCGTGGAATAGAGTCAGTTCAATGCCTTCTTCATCACAAACCTTAACCAGTTTGTCCATTGCATCATATTGAGCCCAACCTGCAGACATTACGCCCGCATCTTTCGCTGAGTCAGAGTATCCGATCATCACCATTTGGTGATTCTGGATAAAGCCACGGTACAAGTCGATGCTCATTAGCTGTTTCATCACTGCTTCTGAGTTGTTCAAGTCGTCTAGCGTTTCGAACAGTGGACACACGTCCATGCGATACGGGCAACCACACTCTTGCAGCAGCAAGTGAACAGCCAGTACATCCGATGCAGTACGAGCCATAGAAATCACGTAAGCGCCGAAGGCTTCACGAGGTTGAGCAGCGATGACCTTACAGGTGTCTAAAACCTCTTTAACCTGTTCAGATGGCTCCCAATCACGAGGAAGTAGTGGGCGCTTAGAGCTTAATTCATTGGTTAAGAAAGCAATCTTGTCTTGCTCGCTCCACTGGTCGTAGTCGCCAATGCCTAGGTAGCGAGTCAGTTCAGACAGCACATCTGAGTGACGTGTACTTTCTTGACGAACATCGAGACGCACTAGGTGTACACCGAATGCTTTTAGGCGGCGCAAGGTATCAAGTAGAGAACCGTCTGCGATTACGCCCATGCCACATTCGTGCAGCGATTGGTAACACGCGTAAAGCGGTGTCCAAAGTTGGTCGATGTTCTGTAGTGTTTCTTTCTTCGGTACTTCAGCATCATGCAGTTTTGCATCGAGCACTTCTAACGTGTTGTTCAGCAGAGTACGTAGGCTCTTTAGGATTGCTCGGTAAGCTTCGTGTTCATCACCTGCTAGCTCACGAACGGCATCATTACACTTAGTCATCGACAGTTCGGTAATCAGCTCGTTTACGTCGCCTAAGTAAAGATCGGCAGCTTTCCAACGAGATAGGCGCAGAACTTCCTTAGTGATGGTGTGCGTTACGAATGGGTTGCCATCGCGGTCACCGCCCATCCAAGATGAGAAGTGTACTGGGCGTGCATCGATCGGCAGGCCTTCACCAAGATAACCTTTTAGTCGGCCATCCATTTCACGTAGGAAGTCAGGAACGGCTTCCCATAGAGAGTTTTCTACAACCGCAAAGCCCCACTTAGCTTCATCAAGTGGCGTTGGGCGTTGTTGACGAATCACATCTGAGTGCCAACCTTGAGCGATCAGTTGCTCTAGGCGGCGTTCGGTTTTCACGCGCTCTTTGTGTGATAGGTCGCTTAATTCTAATTTAGACAGACACTCGTTGATCTTAACTAGCTTGTTGATCATGGTGCGACGAGTGATTTCTGTTGGGTGTGCAGTCAGAACGAGTTCAATGTTCAGGTCGCGAACGGCTTGAGCCGCGTCTAGCTTGCTGATGTCATTCTGGTTTAATTTGGAAAATAGAGATTGCAGCACGTCTGGTTCACAAACATGCTCCTCACAGTGGCGAGAGATGGTGTGGTACTGCTCTGCCATGTTGGTGAGATTGAGAAATTGGTTAAATGCACGAGCAACAGGAGTGAGTTGTTCGTTCGGCAGGTTTTTGATTTCTTCAACTAGGCTGTCACGGTCAGCTTTGTTGCCTGCGCGGGCGGATTTGGAAAGTTTACGGATAGTCTCCACTTTCTCTAAGATAACGTCACCATGTGCATCTTGGATTGTGTTACCTAGCAAGCGTCCCAGCATGCTTACGTTACTCTTGAGAGCGGCGTATTTCTCGTTCATTGTCATCCTGCCTCGTAAAAAAATTACATCCATTGTTCCTTGTTAAGTACACAATCTAGCGAAAAGTGCTGTATCTAGTCAAATAAAGCATTCTAAGTTTGCAATTATTAGTTTTCGAAATGCGGGAGAAGTAAATTTCCCAATAGTTCGGAATTAAAGTGAAATTTAATTACAAGATCAGGCTGTGTCTGGGATAACAGAATAAAAGCCACCTTTTCGGGTAGCTTTTATACGAAAATATTGGAAGAAAAGTAATAACTAGAAACAATATTTGCGGATCGACTTACTCAGAACATCAATCGTTGGATCGATAAAATCGAAGCTTAGGAACTCATCTGGTTGGTGAGCTTGGTCGATTGAGCCTGGACCCAGCACTAAGGTTGGGCAAAGTTCTTGAAGGAAAGGTGCTTCTGTACAGTAGTTCACGGTTTGTGATTCAGTTTCGCAAACTGATTCCATGCCACCGATAAATGGATGGTCATGTTGGCACTCGTAACCCGGGATAGGTTCGTGCAGTGGCGTAATCTCAATTCTGCCCGGCCATTTTGCTTCTACTTCTTTGAGTGCGCTGCGCAGCATGTTATCCAAACCATCTAAGCTGATACCCGGTAAAGGACGTACATCGTAGTGCAGCTCACAGCAACCACAGATACGGTTCGCGCTGTCGCCACCGTGAATATGGCCAAGGTTTAGAGTGGGGCTTGGAATTGCGAAACCCGGGTGGTGATACTCTTTGACTAGCTTGTCACGCAGTTGCATTAAAGCGAACAACACTTCATGCATGATCTCGATGGCGTTGACACCTAATGCAGGATCAGAAGAGTGACCTGATTTACCCGTTACTCGCACAGCGTTAGCAACATGGCCTTTATGGCCACGAATCGGCACAAGGCTGGTTGGCTCACCAATAATGCAGTAATCCGGTTTAAACGGTGCATTTTCAGTGAAATGACGCGCACCCAGCATGGTGGTCTCTTCGTCACAGGTTGCCAATACATATAGCGGCTTGGTCTGTTTGCTCCAATCCATCTTCTTTGCCGCTTCATAAACGAAAGCGAAAAAGCCTTTCATATCGGCTGTGCCTAATCCATAGAAGCGATTGTTGTGTTCTGTTAGTGCGTGAGGGTCGAAGTTCCAACGTCCTTCATCAAATGGCACTGTGTCGCTGTGTCCTGCGAGTAGCAAGCCACCTTCGCCCGATCCCATCTTAGCGACCATATTATGCTTGCCGGGTTCGACTTCCACGACTTCAACGCTAAAGCCTACGTCTTTAAACCATTGAGCCATTTTTTCGATCACTTTCTCGTTGCCATGATCCCAGCTTGGATCGGTCGAGCTAATAGAGTCTGTGGAAATTAGGCCTTTGTAGACCTCAAGAAAACTCGGTAATTGCATAATAACTTCACTTCTACTATTGACAGGAAAACCATAAGTCGGTAAAACACATATTAAATCATATTTAATGCATAAGAAATCAAATAAAGCTAAAAATTAAGTATGAATAGTCAAATTTGAAATGTAACTTACCTCAAAAATGGATGTGTTGAGATGTTGAAAACCACGATCATTGGCGCAAGCGGCTACACAGGAGCAGAACTGGCTCTAATGATAAACAGACACCCTGAGCTCACGCTATCAGGTTTATATGTCTCAGCCAATAGTGTAGACGCAGGTAAACCTATTGCGGCACTGCACGGTAAGTTAGCTGGTTTGATTGATATGCCAGTACAACCTTTAACAAATCCGGAAGAAGTAGCTAAACAGTCTGATGTGATTTTCTTAGCAACGGCACACGAGGTTAGTCACGACCTAGCGCCAATCTTTCTAGAGAACGATTGCCAAGTCTTCGACCTATCGGGAGCATTCAGAGTTAAAGGCGAAAACTTCTATCAAGAGTTTTACGGTTTTGAACATCAACACGAACAATGGCTAGACAAAGCGGCTTACGGTTTAGCGGAATGGAACGAACAAGAAATTAAAGAAGCTCAGCTTGTCGCTGTCGCGGGTTGTTACCCAACGGCATCACAACTGGCGATTAAACCTTTGGTTGAGGCCAAGTTACTGGATGAAAACCAATGGCCAGTGATTAACGCGACTAGCGGTGTGACTGGTGCAGGCCGCAAGGCGACGATGGTTAACAGCTTCTGCGAAGTAAGCCTGCAAGCTTATGGCGTCTTCAATCACCGTCATCAACCTGAAATGGCTGCACATTTAGGATGTGATGTGATTTTCACTCCACACCTCGGCAACTTTAAGCGCGGTATTTTAGCGACCATCACCATGAAACTGGCTGAAGGCGTGACAGAACAACAGATACAAGATGCCTTTGAACAAGCTTACCAAGGTAAACCAGCAGTGAGACTACTCGAAGAGACACTGCCAAGAATTCAAGATGTAGAACAGACACCTTTCTGCGACTTAGGTTGGAAGGTTCAAGGTCAACACATCATCGTTGTTTCAGCGATTGATAACTTATTAAAGGGTGCATCTAGCCAAGCGATGCAGTGTTTAAATTTACGTTATGGTTTTGCGCCATTAACTGCGTTAGTGTAAGGAAATCTAGATATGAGCCTTAATAATCAACCATTAATCATAAAGTTAGGTGGCGCAGCGCTATCTTGTGGTGAAACACTTAGCAAGTTATTTGGTGCTATCTCTGCTTACCAACAACAGGCACAACGACCAATCGTGATTGTTCACGGTGGCGGTTACCTTGTTGATGATTTGATGAATAAGTTGAATCTAGAAACCGTTAAGAAAGAAGGGCTACGTGTTACTCCTTATGATCAGATCCCTGTGATCGCTGGTGCACTAGCGGGCACGGCCAACAAACTACTTCAAGGTCAGGCAATTAAAGACGGTATCAATGCCGTTGGTTTAAGCCTAGCAGACGGTGGTTTATGCAAAGTGAGCGAACTGAACCCTGAACTGGGCGCGGTAGGAAAAGCGGAGCCGGGCGACTCAACCGTTCTGCAAGCGATTCTTAATGCGGGCGCACTGCCAATCATTAGCTCAATTGGTCTTACTGAGCAAGGTCAACTGATGAACGTCAATGCCGACCAAGCTGCGGTTGCCGTTGCGGGCGCACTTGATGCTGAACTGGTACTGCTTTCTGATGTAAGTGGTGTGTTGGATGGCAAAGGCCACCTCATTCCAAGTCTTAATCAACAGCAAGCCGATGACCTTATTGCCGGCAAAGTGATTACCGACGGCATGATCGTTAAGGTTCAAGCTGCACTAGAAGCCGCTAACGACCTTGGACGACCAATCGAAGTTGCCACTTGGCGATACCCAGAAAAGCTAACACAACTGTTTTCAGGTAAAAGCATAGGAACACAGTTTTTACCTCAGTAGGTCTCACAACGAGTCACTACTTAAAGAATTTAGACAAATTAAATAAACATATAATTATGAAGTCATTTCCAACGCTGACCGCCATGTGCAGTATGGAAACTAGGAGAAAGAAAATGAGCAAAGTTAACGTAAAGAAAGTTGTAGTAGCCTACTCTGGCGGTCTAGACACATCAGTAATCATTCCATGGTTGAAAGAGAACTATGACTGTGAAGTGGTTGCGTTTGTTGCGGATGTTGGTCAAGGCGACGAAGAGTTGATTGGTATCGAAGAGAAAGCAAAAGCTTCTGGTGCATCTGAGTGTTACATCGCAGACCTTAAAGAAGAGATGGTTGCTGACTACATCTACCCAACGCTGAAAACGGGCGCTTACTACGAAGGTAAATACCTACTAGGTACGTCGATGGCGCGTCCAATCATCGCGAAAGCACAGGTTGAAGTCGCACGTAAAGTAGGTGCAGACGCACTGTGTCACGGCTGTACTGGTAAAGGTAATGACCAAGTTCGTTTTGAAGGCGCATTTGCTGCACTAGCACCTGATCTACACGTAATTGCACCATGGCGTGAATGGGATCTAGTGAGTCGTGAAGAGTGTCTAGATTACCTGGCTGAGCGTAACATCCCTTGTACGGCTTCTCTTACTAAGATTTACTCGCGTGATGCAAACGCATGGCACATCTCAACAGAAGGCGGCGTTCTAGAAAACACATGGAATGCACCTAACGAAGATTGCTGGGCTTGGACTGTAGACCCTGAGCAAGCGCCAAACGAATCTGAAACAGTGACGCTTAAAGTTGAAAAAGGCGAAGTGGTTGCGGTTGATGGCGAAACAATGACGCCATACAACGCACTGGTTTACCTAAACGAGAAAGGTGCTAAGCACGGTGTTGGTCGTATCGATATCGTAGAGAACCGTCTTGTTGGCATGAAGTCTCGTGGTTGTTACGAAACTCCGGGTGGCACAATCATGATGGAAGCACTGCGTGCAGTAGAGCAACTGGTTCTTGATAAAGCGGCATTCGAATTCCGTGAAGAGCTCGGTGTTAAGGCTTCTCACCTTGTATACGATGGTCGTTGGTTCACTCCACTATGTAAGTCAATCCTTGCCGCGACAGAAGAGCTAGCACAAGACGTGAATGGTGAAGTGGTTATCAAGCTTTACAAAGGCCATGCAACGGTGACTCAGAAGCGTTCTGACAACAGCCTGTACTCAGAAGAGTTTGCAACCTTTGGTGAAGATGAAGTTTACGACCAAAGCCATGCTGAAGGCTTCATCCGCCTTTACTCGCTATCAAGCCGTATCCGTGCTTTGAATAGCCAAAAGTAATCCTAACAATGAGTTAGTGAGCTAGCCTTTGATGAAAGATTGAAAGTTAGTAAACAGACATTATTATGCAAAGCCCATTCACTATTGATTAGTGAGTGGGCTTTTTACTTTCTATTTGCCTAATAAATCAGCTTCGGTTTTTCCTATCGGATGGCATATAATTCGCGCTCCACGCTAAAAATAATCAATGGATTGAACTGTTGGTGAATAAATATGTGAAAATAATGAATTAATACTTTATTTTCATTTTGAATTGCCGTAAGTTTAAACCATCAGAAAAATACTGAATCTTAATCAGAATTATCATTTGCAAAAACAGTGAGCACTGTGCAATTAGGAGATACACAATGGCATTATGGGGCGGTAGATTTACCCAAGCAGCAGACACCCGGTTCAAAGATTTTAACGATTCTCTTCGTTTTGATTACCGATTGGCTGAGCAAGACATTGTGGGCTCAATTGCCTGGTCTAAAGCTCTACTGTCGGTCAACGTATTAACAGAAGAAGAGCAACAGAAGCTTGAGTTAGCGCTGAATGAGCTAAAACTTGAGGTGATGGAAGATCCTGAACAGATTCTACGTTCTGATGCAGAAGATATTCACAGCTGGGTTGAGCAGCAACTTATCGGCAAAGTCGGTGACTTGGGCAAAAAACTTCACACTGGCCGTTCTCGTAACGACCAAGTGGCGACAGACCTGAAACTATGGTGTCGTCAGCAAGGTAACCAACTGCTACTGGCATTGGATCGCCTACAAAGCCAAATGGTGAACGTTGCTTCTCAGCATCAAGAAACCGTGCTTCCTGGCTACACTCACTTACAACGTGCTCAGCCGGTAACTTTTGCTCACTGGTGCTTGGCTTACGTTGAAATGCTTGAGCGTGATTATTCACGTTTGAATGATGCGATTAAGCGTCTAGACACATGTCCGCTGGGTTCTGGTGCCCTTGCTGGAACAGCTTACCCGATGGACCGTGAAGAGTTAGCTCACAACTTAGGTTTCCGTCGTGCAACGCGCAACTCTCTAGATTCAGTTTCTGACCGCGACCATGTGATGGAGCTAATGTCGATTGCTTCTATCTCTATGCTTCACCTTTCGCGTCTTGCAGAAGATATGATTTTCTACAACTCAGGTGAATCAAACTTCATCGAGTTAGCGGATACCGTGACGTCAGGTTCATCTCTGATGCCACAAAAGAAAAACCCAGATGCGCTAGAGCTTATCCGTGGCAAAACTGGCCGTGTTTACGGTTCATTAGCGGCAATGATGATGACAGTAAAAGCTCTGCCTTTGGCGTACAACAAAGACATGCAAGAAGATAAAGAAGGTCTGTTCGACGCTTTAGATACTTGGAATGATTGTATGGAAATGGCAGCACTCTGTTTTGACGGCATTAAAGTGAACGGCGAACGTACACTTGAAGCCGCGAAACAAGGCTACGCGAACTCAACTGAATTGGCTGATTACCTAGTAGCGAAAGGGATTCCTTTCCGTGAAGCTCACCATATTGTTGGTGTGACGGTAGTGGCGGCGATTGCTAAAGGCTGTGCATTAGAAGAATTAACCATCGCAGAGATGAAAGAGTTCTCTGAGGTGATTGAGGAAGATGTGTATGACATCCTGACCATTGAATCGTGTCTTGAAAAACGTAGCGCGCTAGGCGGTGTATCTCCACAGCAAGTGGCTTACGCGGTTGACCAAGCTGAGAAACGTTTATCACAGCGTGATACGTCCATCGTCAAGGTTCGTCCTGCTCGTCTGACCGATATTGAAGCGTTGGAAGGTATGGTCGCTTACTGGGCGAACATGGGTGAAAACCTACCTCGTTCTCGTAATGAACTGGTGCGTGATATTGGCTCGTTTGCGGTCGCAGAGCATCATGGTGAGGTGACAGGTTGTGCATCACTCTATGTGTATGACTCTGGCCTAGCGGAAATCCGTTCACTGGGTGTCGAAGCTGGCTGGCAAGGTCAAGGGCAGGGTACCGCAATTGTGCAGCACTTGGTTGAGAAAGCGCGACAAATGGCCATCAAGAAGGTGTTTGTGCTGACTCGTACTCCAGAGTTCTTTATGAAGCATGATTTCTTACCAACATCGAAATCTCTGCTGCCTGAGAAGGTACTGAAAGATTGTGACCAGTGTCCTCGTCAACATGCGTGTGATGAAGTGGCATTGGAAGTGAACTTGGTAGAGCAGATAATTGCTAAGGTTAATGTTGCATAAGGCATTGATTTTATAGCTCCTAAAAAAAAGATCAAAAATCTGATCTTTTTTGGGAACAAACTAAGAAAAGCCCGGTCTATTAAAGTACCACTGCTTTTTCTTAGAATTTTCTAAGAAAGCCCTAGAATCGATTGGTTCTGGGGCTTTTTTCTATCTGCTGTTCGGGAAATGATGATGGCTTGCTAGGTCGGGTCATTTAATTGGGCACCTAGCCTTTATCGCTTATCTAGCCTTTATCACTTATCTAGCAAAGTCTCTCTGTTAACGCTTTTTGTTCCTTAAAGGCAGCACGACAAACTTCATTATCCAATGTAACGACAGCAAGCCACTGAATGCGAAAGCGGCCATCATCAACGCGATGGCATTGATGGTTTTTGGGTCTTCTCTGAAAAATAGCCACCATACTCCCCAACTCAAAATCGACAACACCATCAGCTGATTCATGCAACGCTGGCAGCGACCGAGTTTGTTACGGATTTTTTCACTTTTATTGCAATGAATGCATGTCATCTTGGGTTTGATTCGCGTTATGCTTGTTGCCCTGATAATAACACGTCACAAGATATTGGATCACGGTGACACAGAGAGAGAAAGTCGATGATTGAGCGCCAAGAAACCAAACAACGCATGAGCCGTATTGTGAAACACAACGGCACTATCTACCTATGTGGCCAAGTGTGTGCTGATGCAACCAAAGACATCACTGAGCAAACACAGACGATGCTGGATAAAGTGGAAGCGCTACTTGAGCAAGCAGGCAGCGACAAAGAGCACATGCTGTCAGCAACGATTTACTTGAAAGACATGAAAGACTTCCAAGAAATGAACGCAGTTTGGGATGCATGGGTTCCAGAAGGCCACGCTCCAGCTCGCGCATGTGTGACAGGCGACATGGCTCGCGAAGCGCTATTGGTTGAGATCTCTGTGATTGCTGCTGAGAAGTAATTGCTTAAAGCTTTTAGTGACGCAATGGCTTCAAGAGATTCCAGATACCTCGTCCCTCGGTTCTGGAATGACGAGTTTAGTTTTGGTTTAGCTGATGCGTCACTTTGATTTGCTTCAGTTTAGACGCGTTTTGAAAAGCACCGTTATTCTGGTTAGCTTCGCCTAGACGTGTATGAAAATTGCTGTCATTCCCGAGAGCGACGAAGGAGCGTAATCGGGAATCTATAGTTTACTCGTTGCCAAAAACAAAAAGGAAAGCCAATGGCTTTCCTTTTTAGTATCTAACGTTTGTTAACTGCTAATTGACTGGCGCTAGTCTGAGATTAACAGCCCGGGCCACAATCCAGACAGTGTTTCACCATCTCTGGACCTAGGTGCAGTTTCGCATTCAGGTCACGTAGCGCTGTTCGTACACCTTCTTCGATTACTGGGTGGTAGAACGGCATGTCTAGCATTTCAGAAACCGTCATCTTGTTCTGGTGTGCCCAAGCTAACAAGTGAGCCAAGTGTTCTGCGTTTGGTCCCATCATCTCAGCACCAAGGAAGCGGCCTGTACCTTGCTCGCCGTAAACGTGCAGAATACCTTTGTTGCGTAGCATCACTCGTGAACGACCTTGGTTCTCGAAAGACACTTTACCCGTTGCGAAACAGCCACATGTGCCTAAGCGGGTAGTGATCTCTTTGTACGTTTCACCAACCATCGCGATTTGTGGGTCAGAGAATACCGCTGAGATTTTAGAGCGGCGTAGGCCTGCACGAATCTCAGGGAAGCGACCAGCGTTGTCACCTGCAATGCGTGCTTGGTCAGCTGCTTCATGTAGTAGAGGCAGTTGGTTGCTTGCATCACCCGCAATGAATACTGATGGAAGCGATGTTTGAAGCGTGTAGTGGTCAGCGATTGGAACACCACGCTCATCAAGTTCTAGAGAGGTATTCTCTAAGCCAAGCTTGTCAGTGTTAGGGCGACGACCTGTTGCTGCTAGTACGTATTCAACGACGTTAGTTTCTAATTCACCTTGTTTATTGATGAACTGGATTTCGACACGTGGCTCACCCGATTCAGTGGTAATGCGCTTCATGCTTTCGATTTTCACGTCGGCATCGAGATAGAACTCTTCATTGAAAGCTTTATCTGCATAAGCCATGATCTCTGGATCAGTTACTGGGCCAACTTGACCACCCAAACCGAACAGTTTGGTCTTCACACCTAAGCGGTGCAGTGACTGACCAAGCTCAAGACCAATAACACCAGGGCCAAATACCGCAATCGATTCTGGTAAATCATCCCAGCTGAACACGTCGTCGTTAATGATCAGGCGATCGCCAAGCTCATTCCAAACGGCAGGGTATGCAGGGCGAGAACCGGTCGCGATAACAATACGCTTAGCGGTGACAACCGTGTGGTCATCAATTTGTAGCGTGTTATCGTCTAAGAATTTTGCGTAACCAGAGATCTTGTCTTGCTCTGGGATTTCATCAACGCCTTCTAAAACAAAACCAACAAAACGGTCACGCTCAAACTTCACTCGCTCCATCACTTCACGACCGTTAATCACGATATCGCCTTGTGGGTGAACGCCAAAAGCCGGAGCTTTCTCGATTTGGTGTACGCTTTCTGCAGCTGCAATAAGCAGTTTAGATGGCATACAACCAACGCGAGCACAGGTAGTACCGTAAGGGCCGCCTTCAATCATCACGACACTGTCAGTGTGTGCTTTTGCAGCGCGGTAAGAACCTAGACCTGCCGTACCGCCCCCGATAACTGCTACATCTACATTGACTTGTTTCATAATAATTTTCTCGCAATGGCTGAATTTAGTTTGAACGAACCCCTCCAACTCTGGTGATTTTTTTGAGAGTCAGGATAACGGGTCAGTTTTGTGATTCTGTTTTATTAGGTTTAGCTTGTGACTCTGCTTTTATTGCTAACTATAGGTTAGTAAAAGACAGGCGAGTCACCAGCTATATTCTTTTTCCCAAAACTCAGATAAGAGTGTTTGGAATAGCTAACCCACTAGAGGGTGGGTTAGCTGATACTTCTAAGCCTATATCGGCGATGAAGCGATTAGCCTAGGAAAGTTTCTAGTTCTTCACTACCACCGATGTGTTTGCCACCGATGAATACTTGAGGAACGGTAGTGCGACCAGAGATTGCACGTAGGCTTACTGTTGTTGCATCTTTACCTAGAACCACTTCTTCGTAGTTCAGACCTTTGTCGATTAGGTTCTGTTTTGCTTTCATACAGAAAGGACAGCCTGGCTTAGTGAACACTGTGATTGACTCTTGCTCTTTGTGCTCAGGAGCAAGGTAGTTCAGCATAGTGTCTGCATCAGAAACCTTGAACGGGTCGCCTGGTACGTCTTCTTCGATGAACATTTTTTCTACCACGCCGTTTTTAACCAGCATGCTGTAGCGCCATGAACGTTTGCCGAAGCCGATGTCGTTTTTCTCAACTAGCATACCCATGCCGTCTGTGAAATCACCGTTACCATCAGGGATGAATGTGATGTTTTCCGCTTCTTGGTCTGCTTTCCATGCGTTCATTACGAACGTGTCGTTTACAGAAACACAAAGGATGTCATCAACGCCGTTTTCTTTGAACACTGAATGTAGTTCGTTGTAACGAGGTAGGTGGCTTGAAGAACATGTTGGCGTAAACGCACCTGGTAGGCTGAATACGATAACTGTCTTGTCTTTGAATAGCTCTTCAGTAGTTACGTTAACCCATGCATCACCTTGGCGAGTTGGGAATGTTACTTGAGGGATTGATTGACCTTCTTTAGATGCAAACATATTGATTTCCTTAAATAGTATTTTTAATTTTGTTCTATCAGAGCTTAACGTTTTTCTTCGCTCTGTTTCGTTTCGTTGAGCCCATTATTAGATAAATCCTTTGATAGCTCTAATCGTTTGATGTTATGGTTTTGATAGGTAAATTCTATCAAGAGCATTTTTTCTTTTAAATGTTTCTATTAGAACCCTTGTTCTTATTAAAACCTGAGGTAAGAGACTGATCATGAATATTCGTGACTTTGAGTACTTGGTGGCGCTCGCAGAGCATAAACACTTCCGAAAAGCGGCAGAAGCGTGCTTTGTCAGTCAGCCGACACTAAGCGGTCAAATACGCAAACTCGAAGATGAAATTGGACTTCAGTTAACCGAGCGTAGTCCAAGGAAGGTAATATTTACAGAATCAGGGTTACAACTTGTTGAACAAGCCAAGCGTATTCTCAATGAAGTGAAAACTTTTAAAGATATGGCGAGTGGACACGGTGAAGCGATGACGGGGCCAATGCACATTGGTTTTATTCCAACCGTGGGTCCTTACATCTTGCCTAAGATTGTTCCTCATCTAAAAGAGAGCTTCCCAGATCTTGAGCTTTACCTGCATGAAGCTCAGACACATCAGTTAGTGAGCCAGTTAGAAGATGGCAAGCTTGATTGCTTGGTGCTGGCTGCGGTAGATGAAACGGCTGCGTTCAAAGAGATTGATGTCTATGACGAACCATTAAGCGTTGCCGTACCGTGTGATCATGAATGGGCACAGCAGGACGCTGTCGATATGTTGCAATTAAATGGACAAACCGTGCTTGCACTGGGCGATGGTCACTGCTTACGAGACCAAGCCTTGGGCTTCTGTTTTGCTGCGGGCGCCAAAGATGATGAGCGCTTTAAAGCGACCAGCTTAGAAACGCTGCGTAACATGGTAGCGGCAGGGGCGGGTATTACCTTGTTACCTCAGTTATCGGTTCCAAAGGAAAAACAGAAAGATGGCGTGTGTTACGTGCCAGCGGTGAATCCAACACCTTCACGTCGCATTGTTGTTGCCTACCGACCGGGCTCTCCGCTAAAGGGGCGTTTTGAGCAACTGGCTGAGGCTATCCGAACTCAATTGGAAAAAACGGCTTAGCACTCGAGTTTAGAGTTGAGTTCGTTCAGATGTAGATATAAAAAAAGGGTTGATATGAATTCATATCAACCCTTTTTTGTTGGTTCATCTTACTAGGTTCAACAAACCCTAGCTAGAATAGCTCTTCTACTGCTTCGCCTGATGACGTTGAGTAGATGTCATCATTGAAACGTTCAGTGATGTACTCAGTTGGCTCTGTGCCTTTCTCGAAGTACTCGAACATCGATGAGCTATCGAACTTGTTGGTCAGTAAGCCAGTTTCACGGTCGATACGAACACGGACGATGTTCTCAGGAATCTCTTTACGCTCAGCAGGAACACCCGCTAACGCCGTACCCATGAAATCAACCCATGCAGGTTCTGCTGTTTTCGCGCCAGCTTCTGCACCCGTAATTTGGTTCTTACCAAGATTTGAGTTCGCTTTGGTTCTGCCTAGGTTGCGGTTGTGGTTATCAAAACCAACCCATACCGTTGCAACCATGCCAGGGCCGTAACCGCTGTACCAAGTATCTTTCGAATCGTTGGTGGTACCCGTTTTTCCGCCAATGTCACGACGCTTCAACGGCTGTGCACGCCAACCTGTACCGTTCCAACCCGTACCTGCGCTCCAATCACCGCCACCCCAGATGTTGCTGTACATCATTTCACGAACAAGGAATGCGTTCTGTTCAGAGATAACTTGAGGTGCGTATTGTACTTTGGCATCCACATCTTGCTCTGCAAACTCATCAGCCATTGGGTCTGAGGTCATTTGCTGTTGGCAATCGTCTTTACAAACCACTTTTGGTGTCGCTTCAAATTCAGTCTCACCAAATGGTGTCTCAATGCGGCTGATGTAGAAAGGTTCAACGTAGTAGCCGCCATTAGCGAATACTGAGTAACCTTGAGCTACTTTCATTGGCGTTAAGCTACCCGCACCCAGGGCAATGGTTTCAGAGCGCGGAACTTCATCAATATCAAAGCCAAATCGAGTTAGGTAGTTACGAGTATCATCTAGACCTACTTCGCGCAGTACACGTACCGCCATTACGTTTTTAGACTGAGCTAAGCCAATACGTAAACGAGTTGGACCCACGTAAGTCGGTGGCGAGTTCTTTGGTCGCCATGCGGTACCTTGGCTCTTATCCCATTGGTTAATCGGTGCATCGTTGATCAGTGAGGCTAGCGTTAAGCCTTTCTCAATCGCTGCTGAGTAGATAAAGGGTTTGATACCAGAACCCACCTGACGAATAGATTGCGTTGCACGGTTGAACTTGTTGTGGACAAAGTTAAAGCCACCGACCATCGACAATACCGCGCCGTTGTTCGGGTTCATTGCAACAAATGCTGTGTTCGCATTCGGTACTTGGCTTAGTCGCCATACAATCGGTGTTTCTGATTCTGCAGTCGCTGACTCTTCTGTCGGCTCTTCAGAGACTTCATCGCCGGTAACGGCTTCATGGCGAACCCAGATTTGTTCACCAACCGCCAGAATTTCTTTCGCTTGAGAAGGCGCTGGTCCTTGGCGGTTATCCGTTAGGAATTTACGCGCCCAGTTCATGCCTTGCCATTCGATAGTGCCTTCACCTTGGTTCTTAACCCAAATTTGAGCACTTTTCGAATCAACCGCGGTAACAACAGCAGGGACTAGGTCACCATAGGTTGGTTGAGACTTAAGGTGTTTAACGATTTGTTCTTGATCCCACGCTGATTGCGCAGTCTGCCACAATACTTTTTCAGCACCACGGTAGCCGTGACGCTCATCGTAGCCAAGTAGGTTCTTAATTGCGGCTTGGTTCGCTGCTTTTTGCAGTTTCGAATCAACGGTCGTGTAGACCTTCATGCCTGATGTATAAGCTTCTTCACCATAGCGTTCCACCATCCAAGCACGTGCAACTTCAGCAACATATGGCGCGCTCAGTTCGATCTCTGCACCGTGGTATTTCGAGATAAGCTCTTCGCTACGAGCGTCATCGAACTCTGCTTGAGTGATGTATTTCTCGTCTAACATACGACGCAATACAACGTTACGACGGTTAGTCGCGCGCTCAACAGAGTAAATAGGGTTCATTGTCGAAGGTGCTTTTGGCATACCCGCAAGGGTCGCAATTTCACTCAGCGTGAGATCAGGAAGATCTTTACCGAAGTAAACACGTGCTGCCGCGCCAAAACCATACGAACGGTGACCAAGGAAGATCTTGTTGACGTAAAGCTCCATGATCTCTTCTTTACTAAGAAGTTGCTCAATGTGGATCGCAATGAAGATCTCTTTGATCTTACGCATAATCTTTTTCTCATTAGATAAGAAGAAGTTACGCGCAAGCTGCTGAGTAATGGTACTAGCACCTTGTTTGGCTGAACCCGACATTGCAACCACGAGTGCTGCACGTGTGATACCGATTGGGTCAATACCTGGGTGTTCATAGAAACGGCTATCTTCGGTGGCAATCAGAGCCTCAACTAAGTGGCGAGGAATCTCGTCATAAGTGACTGGATTACGACGCTTTTCACCAAATTGAGAGATCAGCTTACCGTCTTGACTGAAGACTTGCATCGGCGTTTGGAGTTCTACGTCGCGCAAAGTGGCAACATCAGGCAACTCTGGTTTTACGTAAAAATAAAACCCGAAAATTGTACTGACTCCAAGAATCATGCAAATCAATGTAAATATGAATAATCGCTTTATGAACTTCACCGGATAATCCCTGATTAGTTAAGGCTGATAAGCAGCAAACCCTTGTACTCTAGGCTAAAAACTTAGCTTTCGTTTATTAACGCTTATTTAACTAATAATCACAACCCCTAGATAATCAACGAAATGCTTGGCACTTCAGGAGCTAGGTCACATGGGTTCATCATTAATTACAGGTATAGATATAAATCATCACAGCATCAAAGCCGTGGTACTAAAACCCGTGGGGGAGTTGTATGCCCTAGTGGGATACAAAGAGCTGCCGATTTCGGACGACATTTTTACAGCTAACCATACTTTGGAGTATCAGAAAACTGTTAAGAAACTTAAAGAACTTAGGAAAGGACTGCCTTTTGGCTGTCGCAACGTCGCCATTTCGGTACCTGATAACACGGTGATCAGCAAAGTACTGCAAATAGAGAGTGAGTTAGAAGACAGAGAAAAAGAGTTTTCTATCTATCAAACCTTCGCCCATCAATCTCCCTTCCCTATCGAGGAGCTGAGTTTAGATTTTGTAAAGCTGGAAGACAAACGATTTGGTAAAGGTTCGACAAGCAGTTATCAGGTATACGCCACTCGTAAAGAAGTTGTGGATAGCCGAGCGGATGCATTAACCAAGGCTGGCTTCAAACCTGTGGTGGTGGATACACAGGCGCATGGGCTACTTAATATCTGGCAATTGGCCTCGCGCCTGTATCCCGATAAGAAAAACTGGTTGCTGGTGGATGTTGGAATCGACCAAACCTCGCTAGGGGTTATCCCGCAGAATTCGGCGCCTTTCTATAAAGACATCGCCTTTGGCACTCAAGATCTTCGCAGCTCAGATGACCCGAGTGATATCGAGAGCGTGTTCGGTACGATGGAAGAGACACATCAATTCATCGTTAACCTGATTGAGAAGCTCAAGCGTCAATTGCAGCTTTATTCATCGGGAAATGCGCAACAACCTATTTCTGGGATTTGGTTGATGGGCGAGGGCGCCAGTATTCCTATGGTAACCGAAGAGCTAGAACGCCATTTTCAGTTGAGCTGCGAGTCATTGAATCCTTTGTCTCTGTTTGAGAATAAGGTCGCCAAGAGACGCCGACTGCCGATTGACTGGCAACACTTTGGTATCGCGGCGGGTATGGCGATGAGTGGGCTCAAGTGGCAGGGAGAGAAGCATGTTGCATCAAATTAACCTGCTGCCGTGGCGTGATGAGATTCGTGCTCAGCACAAGAAGCGTTTTATCCATCTGGTCATTCTTGGCGTCATCATTGCGCTTATAGGGCAATGGGCGGTTGGTCACTATTTTCACGATCAACAAGCCAAGCAGCAAGCTCGCCTCAATTACCTCAATCAGTACATTGCTGAGCTCGACCGACAAATTCAGTCGTTAAAAGTCGCAGAGCAAGAACACAAAGCCATTCTGACTCGACTTGATGTGGTTGAGTCGCTGCAGCTTGGCCGTAATAAGACCACCGACTTCATGAACTTGATGCCGGAGCTGATTCCAGAGGGTGTCTATGTCGACAAGATAAAGATGAATGGTCAGGAGATTGAAATGTCGGGCATCAGCGACAGCACTGCTCGTCTCGCCACCATGTTGGACAACCTCGAACGTTCAGATTCTTTGAAAGGGGTCGAGATGCACTCTATCGTTCATAACCGCAAGCGCTTCAATAAAGAGTTTCAGACCTTCAAGGTCTCTTTTGTGTTTAGCCCTGTGTCTTTAGAAAACACAACCGCGAGCAGAAAAGATAAGGGGGCGCATCATGGCTAACCTTCAAAATAGGATTAGTAGGCAAAACAGGATGAGCTTGCAAGATCTCGATGTTGATGAGATCACCGAATGGCCATTGTTGCCTCAGCTTCTCGTGATTCTGGTGTTGATGGTGTTAATCCAAGGTGTTGGCACTTGGCTGTATCTGCTGCCGCTCGACGAGGAACTGAAACAGATGAAGCAACAGGAGCAGACCTTAAAAACGACCTTGAGGATAAAGGCGAATAAGGTTGCAGCCTTGCCTAAGTTGCAGAGCCAGTTGGATGAGCTAACTAGTCGCTACGATTATCTATTAGAGCAGCTGCCCGTTCAAAAGGAGTTAGCGAGCATGTTGGCCTCCGTGAATGAGCTCGGCTTGGATAACTCGCTGACCTTCACACGAATCGATTGGGGGCAAAAGCAGAATAAGGAGTTTCTCTATCGATTGCCTCTCAATATAGAGCTGACAGGTGACTATCACGAGATTGGTGACTTCTCTGCTGCCATCGCCAAGCTGCCGCGTATTATTAGCTTTGATGATGTGAATTGGCAGCGAGTCAGTCAAGAAAGTAGCACGCTGCACTTTAGGGTTCGAGCTTATACCTACCAGTTTAAATCGGAGGTTAATGATGAAACCCAATAGCGCGTTTTACTCAATCGTATTGATGCTTGCGTTGTCAGGCTGCAAAGCTAATCAAGACTCACTGCAAGATTTTGTGGCGCAGGTTGAAGCCAAGGCGAGAAAAGATGTCGAGCAACTTGTCCCAGCAACTGAATTCACGGCGGCGACTTATCAGCGCCGATCTTTGCGTCCTCCCTTTGAACTGCCTAAAGAAGCCATTGTGCAAAACCAACCCTTGGTTAAGAAAGACTGTTGGCAACCCAGCGCCCGTTCTCGTAATGGCAAGTTAGAGAAGTACCCGCTGAGTAAGCTTCGTTTAAGAGGCGTGATGGGCAGTGGCTCAAGCGTGTTTGGCTTAGTGCAAACACCCAAAGGCAACGTGGTAAACGTCAAGAAAGGCCAGTTTATCGGCTTAAACAATGGCCGAGTTACTAAGGTGACGAGCCAATACGTTCAGATTAATGAAACTCTTCCAGATGGCTTAGGTTGTTGGCATAAGCGCAACGTTAGGCTGGCTCTGAAGTAAACCAATGTCACATGATGTGGATATGAGATGTAAATATGATTAAAGGAATAAGTGGATTAGTGAGCAAGGCTCTACAAGGTTTTGCTGTGTCTGTGATGTTGGTTGTTAGCGTGCTCAGCCATGCCGAGAGCTTACCGAACAAATTGGAGAATATTGATTTTAGGGTCAATAAGGATAAAGACGCCGTCATCATTATTGAGCTGGCGACCAGCACAGCAGTGGTGGATGTTCAACGAGCTCAGGAAGGGTTAAGTATCGAGCTAATCAATACTCAAGTTGATGATGACAAGCTCTACCTGCTGGATGTGAAGGATTTCGCTACCTTGGTTGAAGGCATTGAAGTCTATAAAGAGACACCAAGCACTCGGCTTCTAGCGACGATTAGCAATGACTATCAGTATGAATACAACCTAAAGGGGCGCTTTATTGAGGTGGTGATCAGCAAACCGGTGCTCGATGAAGCGACCAAAGAAAAAAGCGTTCTAGAGAAAGAGGGCAAGCTGATATCGATTAACTTCCAGGATATCCCGGTACGAAATGTCCTGCAACTGATTGCCGATTACAACGACTTCAATCTCGTGGTGTCTGATTCGGTAGCCGGAAACCTGACGTTACGCTTAGATGGCGTACCTTGGCAGCAAGTTCTCGACATTATCTTGCAAGTTAAAGGCTTGGATAAGCGTGTTGATGGCAATGTTATCTTGGTCGCGCCGAAAGCGGAGCTCGACCTTCGAGAGCAACAAGCGTTAGAGAAATCGCGCTTAGAAGAGGAGTTAGGGGAGCTTAAATCGGAAATCATCAAGATTAACTTTGCTAAAGCCACCGACATCGCTGACATGATTGGAGGTGAAGGTGCGGTCAGCATGTTGTCCGATCGTGGTTCGATTACCATTGATGAGCGCACCAACTCACTGCTCATTCGTGAATTGGAAGAAAACATTGCCGTGATCCGAGGCATCATTGAATCGTTAGACATTCCCGTGAAGCAGGTACAGATAGAGGCACGTATTGTCACGGTTACTGAGGGTAATCTTGATGAGCTTGGCGTGCGCTGGGGCGTTTCCTCAACCAACGGAAGCTTCACCGTTGGTGGCTCAATCGAAGGTAACCACCCATCAGCGATTACGCCGTATGACGACGATAGCGGCAGCAGCGTGATTGATGACTATCTCAACGTCAATTTAGGGGCAACATCGCCGAACGCCTCGAGTATTGCGTTTCAGGTGGCCAAACTGGGTTCAGATACCTTACTCGATCTTGAACTGTCGGCACTGCAACAAGAGTCAAAAGCTGAAATCATTTCTAGTCCACGCTTAATCACCACCAATAAAAAGCCGGCTTATATTGAGCAAGGTACTGAAATTCCTTACTTAGAGTCATCTTCAAGTGGCGCTACGTCGGTTGCATTTAAGAAAGCCGTGTTGAGTCTTAAGGTGACACCGCAGATCACGCCCGATAATCGTTTGGTGTTGGATTTGAGCGTGACTCAAGATAGGCCAGGGCAAGTGGTAAAAACTGGAACCGGTGAAGCGGTCGCCATTGATACGCAAAGAATAGGTACGCAAGTGCTTGTTAATAATGGTGAAACTGTCGTGCTTGGCGGGATATTTCAGCACAGCGTGAGCAGTACAGTGGATAAAGTTCCTCTGTTGGGGGACCTGCCAGTTTTGGGCGCATTGTTCCGTCGCAGCTATGAAAATGTGGGTAAAAGTGAACTACTTATTTTTGTCACACCCAAAGTTGTGATTCAGTAATGAACAATTAGATTAAAAATAAAGTTGCATTAGTGGCACCTAACCTTGATAATTTCGGGTCTTATCACGAATTATCTGTGAGGAATCGGTGCCACGGGCCTTTTAATTTCAGTACTTGTACTGACCTACCTTGTGGCGATGTCATTGAATTAACGTTGTAAATTACTGCTAAAAACATGGCTGAGAAACGCAATATTTTTCTTGTTGGCCCAATGGGCGCCGGCAAAAGTACAATTGGTAGACACCTAGCTTCCCAACTTCATATGGAGTTTCTAGACTCTGACACTGTGATCGAAGAGCGCACTGGCGCAGACATCGCATGGGTTTTTGATGTTGAGGGCGAAGAAGGTTTCCGTAAGCGCGAAGAATCTGTAATCAATGATCTGACAGAAGAACAAGGTATTGTTCTTGCGACAGGTGGTGGTTCAGTGTTGAGCAAAGAAAACCGTAACCGTCTATCTGCACGAGGCATTGTTGTATACCTAGAGACAACAATTGAAAAGCAACTTGCTCGCACTAACCGCGACAAGAAACGCCCTCTACTTCAAACAGACAACCCGCGTGATGTGCTAGAAGATCTAGCTGTATCTCGCAACGCACTATACGAAGAAGTGGCGGACTACACAGTTCGTACTGACGACCAAAGTGCAAAAGTGGTAGCCAACCAGATCGTAAAAATGCTAGAAGAACGTTAAGTTCATTTTTTCGGAGAGCAAACCCATGGAACGGATTACGGTCAATCTAGCTGAGCGTAGCTACCCTATCTCTATTGGCGCCGGGTTATTTGAAGACCCGGCGTACCTTTCTTTTTTATCAGGTAAGCAGAAAGTTGTTGTTATCAGTAATGTGACAGTAGCGCCTCTTTATGCTGATAAAATTTTATCGCTATTGGATCAAGTCGGCTGTCAGACATCTCTTCTCGAGCTGCCAGACGGTGAACAGTACAAAACCCTTGAAACGTTCAATTCAGTGATGAGCTATATGCTTGAAGGAAATTACAGCCGCGATGTGGTGGTGATTGCTTTAGGAGGTGGTGTTATCGGTGACTTGGTCGGTTTTGCTGCCTCTTGTTACCAGCGCGGTATTGATTTCATTCAAATCCCGACGACCCTTCTTTCTCAAGTGGACTCTTCTGTTGGTGGTAAAACCGCAGTAAACCATCCTCTTGGTAAGAATATGATCGGCGCTTTTTACCAACCGAAATCTGTGATCATCGATACCAACTGTTTATCAACGCTTCCAGAGCGTGAGTTTGCAGCGGGCATTGCTGAGGTGATCAAATACGGCATCATTTACGATGAAGCCTTCTTTGATTGGTTGGAGCAGAATCTAGAGAAACTTTATCAACTTGATGAAGAAGCACTGATTACCGCGATTGCTCGTTGTTGTGCAATTAAGGCTGAAGTGGTGGCTCTAGATGAAAAAGAGTCAGGAATCAGAGCGTTATTGAACCTAGGTCATACATTTGGTCATGCGATTGAAGCAGAACTAGGCTATGGTAATTGGCTACATGGTGAAGCTGTGTCGTCAGGCACTGTAATGGCAGCTAAAACAGCTCAATTACAGGGACTGATCTCTCAGCAGCAACTTGAGCGAATTATTTCTATACTCAAGAATGCGAAACTACCAATCCATACGCCAGAAAGCATGTCTTTTGAAGACTTTATGAAGCACATGATGCGCGATAAAAAAGTGCTGTCTGGTCAGTTGCGTTTGGTATTACCAACAAGTATTGGTACTGCTGAAGTGGTTGCTGATGTGCCTCAAGACATCATTAAACAAGCGATCGATTTCTGCCGTACTCTTTAAATTTGGTTGTGAGGTTGCCTAGCTAAACTCTAGGCAACTGAAGCGTTTTACTGATCGATCTTATCAGTAGGGATCCCCAATGAGTTTGGCTCATGAATTAAGAGTATTAGAGTTAGAATCTCAAGTTGAGCTGCTAGAGCGCTTACAGCTTTTGACTAACTTTGGTTCAAACCTTGTGACGGTGGCGGGCAAAGCTGGCTCTGGCCGATCTTGGTTGGCTCAGCGTTATCTTGAAGCATGGTCGACAGAAAAAAATCAGTGTTTACTGCTTTGTCATCCAAGCCAAGACGATCAACAACGCCGTGCGCTCATTCTTAGCCAAATTGTTTCTGATCCCCTGTTTAATCAACATGATTCTTTATCGGATAGCCTAACAAGGTTACTGGATGGAGAACCGTGTAATGTGGTTATCGTCGTTGATGATGCCCAACGACTTTCTGAGCTATTGGTATCCGAATTATGGATGTTGGTACTGGAAGCTCAATCAAACCCTCAATGGACGATCAATATCGTTCTCTTCTCGGAACCTGGCCACTTAGATACGTTATTAACGCGTTTGAGCTACGGTCAACAACACAAACCTATCGATCTTGAGATCGATGACCTTTCGCAACCAGAAGCTGAACATTTCTTTGAATCACTGGTGATTCGATATGTTGATGATGAGTCTGAAACTTGCGTGCGACGTGCGTTTAATAAAGCGCAACCTCTGCCCGGTGAGTTAATGGCTTTAGGAGAATTGAAAGTGGAAAAAAGGATTATTATTCGCTCAATTATTGGCTCACCCATCAATATCGCGATTGTGGTGGCCTTGCTGTTGATTTTAATTGGTGGTGGTTATTGGTGGATGTTCAGTCAACCAACCCCTGACGATAAAGCGCAATCTCTTATCGCTCCGATTGAACAGACAGCTATCCCAACTTTTGAAGTGGAAAGTGGTACCGAGCAAGCTGGAATCGACGGAATGGACGATTCTGAAGCCGAAGCTGACATGAGTTATCAAGGTGCTGATGACGACAGCTCATCTTTGCCACCGACTGTCGTTGAAGATACCGCGAGTGTTGGGGAAGTCGAACAAGATCAGCAGCGTGTCGTAATCACCTCTGATGTGGTTGATGCCTTGCTTGATGATAAACCTGAAAGTGCCGATACCAGTGCGATTGATGCTGCTGTTGAAGAAAACACAGGTGCCGCGGTGAGTTCGCAATCAGATGCAGACAAAGTGGAGTCACAGCCTTCAGCCGATGAAGCAACAGACCTAACACAGTCCACGCCACCGACTAAGAAAATTACATTCTCATTTTCTCGCGAAGAGTTACAAGCTATCTCTCCGCGAGCTTATACTTTGCAGTTGAGTGCGATGACCTCATTGGACGACGTACAGTCTTTCATTGAAGAGTATGACCTTGAGAACAAGGTTCGTATTTACCCAACACTTCGCAACGACACCAAGTGGTTTATTATCACTTATCAAGATTACCCAACGATTCAAGTGGCGAGAGACGCGGTAAGTGCGTTATCAAAACCCCTTCAACAGTTGGAACCTTGGGCAAAATCGATGAATCAAGTGCATCGAGAGATAGAACGTGCGAAATAACCCTGAGCTTAGCCTCAAAATATGTTACATTCCGCAGCCTTATTTTTGAGTTGATAGATAGAGCAGTAAATGAAAAAGCAGCGTGCCTTTCTAAAATGGGCTGGTGGTAAATATGGCCTAGTTGAAGACATCCAACGTCACCTGCCACCTGCTCGTAAATTGGTAGAACCGTTTGTCGGTGCCGGCTCAGTATTTCTGAATACTGACTTTGAACAGTACCTGCTTGCAGATATCAATCCCGATCTTATCAACCTGTACAACCTGCTTAAAACCGATCCTGAAACTTATATCACGGAAGCGAAGCGCTGGTTCTGTCCTGAGAACAACCGTAAAGAAGCCTTCTTAGATATTCGCGCTGAGTTCAATGGTACAGATAACGTCATGTATCGTTCATTGGCTTTCTTGTATATGAACCGATTTGGCTTCAATGGCCTATGTCGTTACAACAAGAAGGGCGGTTTTAACGTTCCATTTGGTTCTTATAAAAAACCTTACTTCCCAGAAGCTGAGCTGGAATTTTTTGCCGAGAAAGCGAAAAAAGCCACCTTCGTCTGTGAGGGATACCATGAAACCTTTAGCCGCGCGCGCAAAGGCTGTGTGGTTTACTGCGATCCTCCATACGCACCACTGTCGAACACGGCAAACTTTACCTCTTACGCAGGTAATGGCTTTAGCTTAGATGACCAAGCTGCACTGGCGGATGTTGCTGAAAAAGCAGCGATGGAACGAGGCATCCCTGTCTTGATCTCAAACCATGACACCACCTTAACGCGCCGTTTATACCATGGTGCAGAACTGAACGTGGTCAAGGTTAAGCGCACCATTAGCCGTAATGGCGCAGGGCGCAATAAAGTCGATGAGTTACTGGCACTTTTTCATAAAGAGAAAAACCAGCAACACGCTTCAGAAGAATTGTAGCGGCCAACATAACCCTCGAACTCATTAAATTGAGTGACCAACGGGTACTTTCATAAACTAATCTTTCGAACTGCTAGGATCTGCTTAGTTGCTTAGGTAGAATTGCACACCAAATAGTCTTGGAATTGAGTCTTGTATTTGTATATGAGATGTCACAAGGCGGTGATATTCGCAATTTACTCACTCTTAAGAGGTTTGGTATGAAAGATTTTCTAATCGCTCCATCGATTTTGTCTGCAGATTTTGCTCGTCTTGGTGAAGACGTAGAAAAAGTACTCGCAGCTGGTGCTGATGTTGTGCACTTCGATGTGATGGACAACCACTACGTACCTAACCTGACTTTTGGCGCGCCTATCTGTAAAGCGCTGCGCGACTACGGTATTACGGCTCCTATCGATGTTCACCTTATGGTTAAGCCAGTAGACAGCATCGTGCCTGAGTTTGCTAAAGCCGGCGCATCAATGATTACCTTCCACGTTGAAGCTTCAGAGCACATCGATCGCACTCTACAGCTAATCAAAGAGCACGGCTGTAAAGCGGGTGTGGTTCTTAACCCTGCAACGCCGCTTTCTTGCTTAGATTACATCCTAGACAAAGTAGACATGATTCTACTGATGTCTGTGAACCCAGGCTTCGGCGGTCAATCTTTCATTCCGCACACGCTAGATAAACTACGTGCTGTTCGTAAGCTGATTGATGAGTCAGGCCGTGACATTCGCCTTGAGATTGATGGCGGCGTGAAGGTTGATAACATCCGTGAAATCGCAGAAGCGGGCGCAGATATGTTCGTTGCGGGTTCAGCTATCTTCAATCAACCAGATTACAAAGAAGTGATTGATGAGATGCGTGCAGAGCTTGCAAAAGTAAACGCATAATCGTAAAACTACAGATAGATTGAATATTAAGGGGCTAATTTGCCCCTTTTTTACGTCTTATAGCTCAACTCATAAGACGAACATAATAAATAGGAAAGTAAGATGTCATTAAGCTCAATAAAACTGATCGCCTTTGATTTGGATGGAACCTTGTTAGACAGCGTGCCTGATTTGGCCGTTGCTGCTGACCAAGCTTGTCAGGAGTTGGGTTTCCCTTCAGTGAGCGAAGAACAAGTTCGCGACTACGTAGGTAATGGTGCTGATGTTCTTATCGGACGTTCACTCAGCCGTAACTTGACGGTTGACCCAAGCCTAGAGCCAGAGCTACTGAAAAAAGCACGCATCCTGTTTGATGATTTCTATGAGCAGGGCGGTCACAAGCTAAGTCACCTTTACCCATCGGTTAAAGAGACGCTGGCTGAGCTGGATAAAGCCGGCTTCACTATGGCGCTGGTTACCAACAAGCCATCGAAGTTTGTACCAGACGTACTGGCGCAACACGGTATTGATAAGTACTTTGTTGATGTGTTGGGTGGCGACTCTTTCCCAGAGAAAAAACCGAACCCAGTCGCTCTGAACTGGTTGCTAGAAAAGCACAATGTAAAAGCGGAAGAGATGTTGATGGTTGGCGATTCAAGCAACGACATTAAAGCGGCTAAGAATGCAGGTTGTCACTCGTTTGGTCTGACTTACGGTTATAACCACGGCGAGCCGATTTCAGCATCAAACCCTGACTATGTCGTGGATAACGTCGCGCAATTACTAGATGTCGTTCTAGTTTCAGCATAAAGCGGACAAAAGTTAGCTAACCTACTAGCAAAATACTTATCAATGAGTACACTGGATGAGCCGTACAGAAGAGCTGTGCGGCTTTTCTATATTTAAGTTAAGAAGCTAAGCGTTCAATAAACTTAGCGAATAAGCAAAGGAATTAAAACCATGAGCAAGCCCATCGTATTGAGTGGTGTTCAACCATCTGGTGAACTAAGTATCGGTAACTACTTGGGTGCTCTACGTCAATGGCAACAGATGCAAGATGATTACGATTGCCAATACTGTGTTGTAGACCTTCACGCAATTACGGTTCGCCAAGATCCGAAAGCACTGCATGAAGCGACTCTAGACGCACTAGCAATCTGTCTTGCTGTCGGTGTTGATCCAAAGAAGAGCACGCTATTTGTTCAGTCACACGTACCAGAGCATGCTCAACTTGGTTGGCTTCTTAACTGTTACACACAAATGGGTGAACTGAGCCGTATGACTCAGTTTAAAGATAAGTCTGCACGTCACTCAAACGACGTAAACGTAGGCCTATACGACTACCCAGTGTTGATGGCTGCAGACATCCTGCTTTACGGTGCTCACCAAGTACCTGTAGGTAGCGACCAGAAACAACACCTAGAGCTAGCGCGTGATATCGCAACTCGCTTCAACAACATCTACGGTCCTGAAACGCCAATCTTCCAAGTACCAGAACCTTACATTCCAACAGTGAATGCACGTGTAATGAGCCTGCAAGACGCGACGAAGAAGATGTCTAAGTCAGACGACAACCGTAAGAACGTGATTACTCTGCTAGAAGAGCCTAAGTCGATCATCAAGAAGATCAACAAAGCGCAAACCGATGCAGAAACACCACCACGCATTGCTCACGATTGGGAAAACAAAGCGGGTATCTCTAACCTAATGGGTCTGTACTCTGCAGCGACGGGTAAAACGTTCGAAGAGATCGAAGCGCAGTACCAAGGCGTTGAAATGTACGGTCCGTTCAAGAAAGACGTAGGCGCAGCATTGGTTGAGATGCTTGAGCCGATTCAAGCTGAATATCACCGTATCCGTGCTGACCGTGCCTACATGGACGCAGTAATGAAAGCCGGTGCTGAAAAAGCCTCTGAACGTGCTGCAGTGACACTGAAAAAAGCATACGAAGCAGTAGGTTTTGTTACTCGCCCATAGGGTGAACTAACACAACTCGCTTGAGAATTTGAGCCCAAAGTAGCTGTTGTTTACTTTGGGCTTTTTCATGCCCATTCCATTTGCCTTCCTCGAAACCCCCTTGTTTGAATTGATAATTTACCCAGTATTTAGCTAGCATATCCATCGCTGTAATGCTGTGCAGATGATCTTATTTGGTACCCTCAAGCTTTATAAAATCACACTCGTTTCTATATATGTTGGAAATATATAACGTGCCAAACAATTGATGATTCCAAAGTGATAAGTTCCTCATTTTCTTGCCAACTGACTTATTCCTTTCATAAATAAACCTGATAGTTACCACAAAATACATGACTGCCCATAGATGGCAGTGACTATAACTCGATGAACTCAGGTGAAACGGATGGCTCTTTTACACAAACCTTCATTGCTAGCAGTGGCAATTGGTAGCTTGTTAACTACAAGCGCACACGCTGATTTGTTTATTTCACAATATGTGGAAGGCGGCAGCTATAACAAAGCGGTTGAGATTGCCAATAGTGGCGATAGCAGCATTAGTTTAGATGGTTACTCATTGGCGAAATCTGCCAATGGCAACGGATCATGGGGTGCCACTTTACCTTTAGATGGACACGTTTTAGCACCCGGTGAAGTACTCGTGGTCGCACATTCTAGTGCGAGTGATGAGATTAAAGCTCAAGCTGACATCATTAATGCCTCTATCGCCAATCATAATGGTGACGACCCGCTGGCTATCTTGAATTCAGACGGCTCGGTACATGATGTTGTTGGTTTGATGGGCGATGTGGACTGGGGCAAAGATGTTACTTTGGTTCGTGCGACACAAACACCTTCTGCGACGTTTGATGCTTCACAATGGGTATCGCTACCAAAAGACAGCATTGAAGGCCTAGGTTCACTAGACAGCGTTGAACTGCCAGAAGCGTTCACTTGTACACAAGATGGCTCTGACCCAGTATTCACCACCATTCAAGAAATCCAAGGTGAGGGCGCTACATCGCCATTCATCGATGGCTACCCGTACATCACCGACGATGAATATTTCGTAAAAGGTGTGGTAAGTGCGGTAACAACAGGCCTAACTAAAGGCTTCTACCTGCAAGCACTTGAGGATGATTTCAACTCAAGCACTTCTGAGGGTCTATTTATTCATACCAACCAGTCGAGCTCAGAGCTAGTAGCCGGTGATGTAGTGTGTGTGAAAGGCAAGGTTCAAGAATACTACAGCCACACTCAGCTGAAAGTAGAAAACAACCAATGGCTAAAACAGGGCGAGCAGCAGGCACCTGAAGCTACGGCGATTGAAGTGCTAGACAGTGACGAGAACTTCGCTGCAACGCTTGAACGCTACGAAGGCATGTTGGTGAAAACAACCGAAGCGCTTGATATGCGTGTGACGCGTACCTTTGGTTATGACTACGCAGGTCGTCGTAACAACATGGTACTGGCGCATGAGCGTATTAACATGCAGCCGAACCAGCTTTTCGCCGCGGGATCTGACGAAGCGAAGCAGCAAACTGAAGACAACGCAGACCGCCGTCTTTTCGTTGAAACCGATCAAAAAGCGGCTGATGGACAAGTCCCTTTCTACCCAGATTTTGGCCGCACTGATATCGACCAAGATGGTTCAACAGAAGATTACATCCGCATTGATGACACCATTGTTGGCCTAGAAGGCGTGCTGACTTACAGCTACGGTGAGTACCGTTTAATTGCGACTAACCAGATCTCGGCTGAAAACTATGTGCGTAACGATCCGCGTACCGACAAACCAGACATGGATGAAGGCGACCTACGTATTGCGACCTTCAACGTATTGAACTACTTCAACTCTCCATTTGGTGGCGACGCGAATCAGCACGGCAATAACCGTGGCGCGAACACCATCACTGAGTTTGAGATGCAGCAAGAGAAGATTGTGAACGCGATTCTTCGCTTAGATGCAGACATCATTGGCTTGATGGAAATTGAGAACAATGGCTTTGGTGAAGGCTCTGCCATTCAGCAACTTGTAAACCAACTGAATGTTCGCATTGAGCGTAAGAAAGACCGTTATACCTTTGTGGCTGTCGACTCGAACGAAGACGGCGTAACCGACGAGATGGACTCTATTGGTACTGACGTTATCACAACGGGTGTTATCTACCGTAAGAAGGTGGTTAAGCTTAAAGACAGCCGTGTTATCGCGATGCCAAGCCAACAAGCACCAGAGGTGTTAGACGATTCAGGCAAGGTGATTGAAGACGGTAAGAACTACCAACGTGACTCATTGGCGCCAACCTTTAAAGTTAAAGGCACCAAAGAGAAACTCACCGTAGCGATCAACCACTTTAAATCGAAAGGCTCTAAGTGTTGGGAAGATGCTGCTCCGATTGAGCAGGGCGGCCAAGGCGGCGTTGATGCCGATAAGCAAGGTTCATGTGAGAACTTCCGTGTTGCTGCGGCGGTTGCATTAGGTGAAGCGCTCGATGGCATCAAAGGTCACAAAGTGATCCTGGGTGATATGAACTCGTACGGCATGGAAGATCCAATGCTGGTGCTAACCGATTACTCGGAAGAGAAATACGGCAAGCAGATCAAAGCAGCTCGTAATACCTACATTGATGGTGTTGAGCAGTTTGGTGATAGCGGTGCGGTGATTACGAAGAACTACGGTTATATCAATGCTGTGGCTCAAAAGCACCCAGACAGCTGGAGCTACTCATACAATGATGAAGTTGGCGCTCTAGACCACCTGCTGATCAGCGAAAGCCTGAAAGATAGGGTTGTCGATGCTACCGATTGGCACATCAATGGTGGTGAGTCGACGTTGTTTGACTACAACGAAGAGTACAAAGGTGACCTACCTAAGTACCAAGATCACTTCCGTTCATCGGATCATGATCCTGCCGTTCTTGAGCTAAGAGTAGGCGGTTCATTTGGCTTCGGTGCTCTTATGTCACTATTTGGCTTAGCAATGTGGCGTCGTCGTAAGTAGCTCAATCACAAATAGATTGGCTTGCCATACAAGTAAGCCAATTCAGATAACTTAACGCTATCTGTAAACAATTAAGGTCAACTTAGGTTGGCCTTAATTATTGGCGAAATGCAGTTTCCACTTGCCTTTCGCTATGGGTATTGCACAATACCGCCCCTATATCTCCCAATCCTTTAGTATTTAGCAAACGATTTCGACCCATGTTACTTATCATCGATAACTACGACTCTTTTACCTATAACTTGTATCAGTATTTCTGTGAGTTAGGGGTAACTGTAAAAGTTGTTCGCAACGATGAGATTGATATTGCGGGCATCGAAGCGCTAAATCCTAGCCATCTTGTTATCTCGCCGGGCCCATGTACGCCCGATGATGCGGGAATTTCGCTGCAGGTGATTGAACACTTCGTTGGTAAGCTGCCGATCTTAGGTGTGTGTCTTGGTCATCAAGCCATTGCTCAAGTCTTTGGTGGTGAAGTGGTGAGAGCCAGACAAGTGATGCACGGTAAAACCTCGCCTATTCGTCATAACGGGAAGAGTGTTTTTCAAGGTCTCAATAACCCTCTGACTGTGACTCGTTACCACTCTTTAGTGGTGAAAAACGGCACATTACCAGACTGTTTTGAGCTGACGTCTTGGACGGAATTTGAAGATGGTAGCATGGATGAGATCATGGGTTATCAACACAAAACCTTGCCGATTGATGCCGTCCAATTTCACCCTGAATCGATTAAAACAGAGCAAGGACACCAGCTTCTCGCTAACTTCCTAGCACGCTGAGTGTTTAAATTTGACTCTTTCTCCGTCTAAATAAGCCAGTTTAACGTATTCCATTACCCGTTAAGCGTTTAAATTCGGGCGCTACGCGTCTTCATCCCTCTGACGCCGATCACTTTTTATAACATTTCTCCCTCGTCAGGCTAAGTTTTTAGCCTATGCAAAATTATTCGCGTTATTTCGTCTCGAACCCAATATACCGCAATGCCAGTAAGGCTTTGCTGTTGCTGGTTATACGTTTAGGTAAAAAAAGCTTCATAAAACAGATTAATTGATGCATAAATAGTCATAGGTAGTGACGTTTAGCTGGTTGTAAGGGATGGCTAAAGAATAATCTACTATTGAAAAGGTTAATTAAATGTAAATATAATGCTGCAGCGGGATTATGGCGAGACAAAATATCTTTGTCTCACTTATGAACCATTACGCTTATTTGCGAAGCTTGCGGTATCGAGAAGGAATGTACGATGACAGTGGAAAATAAAGTAGAACGTAGTCTGTTTAATGAGGTGATGGTGCCTTGTTATAACCCAATGGAAATGATCCCAGTAAAAGGGGAAGGCGCACGCGTTTGGGACCAACAAGGCCGAGAGTATATCGACTTTGCTGGTGGTATCGCTGTGAGCTGTTTGGGTCACTGTCACCCAGCAATGGTTAATGCTGTTACCGAGCAAGCAAACAAGATTTGGCACCTAAGTAATGTAATGACTAACGAACCTGCACTGCGTCTAGCGAAGAAGCTAACTGACGTATGTTTTGCAGAAAAAGTATTCTTTGCGAACTCTGGTGCAGAAGCGAACGAAGCAGCACTTAAGCTAGCTCGTCGTTGGGCTGCGGATGTTCACGGTCCTGAGAAATCTGAAATCATTGCATTCAAACAAGGTTTCCACGGTCGTACTTTCTTTACTGTAACCGTTGGTGGTCAAGAAGCTTACTCAGATGGCTTCGGTCCAAAACCTGGCGATGTAACTCACCTACCTTACAACGATATTGCCGCTCTAGAAGCGCATATCTCTGATCGCACTTGTGCCATCATGATGGAACCTCTGCAAGGCGAGGGCGGTATCATCTCTCCAACGGCTGAGTTCGTGAATACGGTTCGTGAACTGTGTGACAAGCACAATGCATTGTTGATTTTTGATGAAGTACAAACAGGTAATGGTCGTACTGGTAACTTCTATGCTTACCAAGGTCTGGGCGTGACGCCAGACATTCTAAGCACAGCGAAGTCTCTAGGTGGCGGTTTCCCTATCGGCGCAATGCTGACGACGTCTGAACTGGCTACACACCTTAAGGTTGGTACGCACGGTTCTACATACGGTGGTAACCCACTGGCGTGTGCGGTAGCTGAAGCAGTGGTTGACGTAGTTAGCCAACCTGAGACTCTAGAAGGCGTAAAAGAGCGTGAAGCGCTATTCCGTGATGGTCTAACTAAGATTAACGACAAATACCAAATTTTCAGTGAGATTCGTGGTAAAGGCCTATTGTTAGGTGCTGCACTGAATGACGAATGGCAAGGGCGTGCGCGTGACGTATTAGTAGCAGCAGGCGAGCAAGGCCTAATGGTACTGGTTGCGGGTGCAAACGTGGTTCGTTTTACTCCATCACTGGTTATCACTAAACAAGAAATTGAAGAAGGTTTATCAAAACTAGACAAAGCAATCGCTACGCTAGTTTAGCCTGAGCGGCGTCATAGGAATGATCGCCATTAGAGCGATCTCATGACGTACTGCTAAAGGCCCAAGCTTCTGGTTTTGGGCCTATTTTGCATCTGGAGGGAATATTGATGCTAGTTGTTCGCCCAATAAAACTGTCTGATTACGATGCGCTGCACACCTGTGCAGTTGAATCAGGTCATGGATTCACATCTCTTCCGGTTAACGAAGAATTGTTAACTAACCGAATTACCCATTCTGAATACAGCTTTGCGAAAGCAGACGTGACCGAACCCGGTGATGAAGGCTATCTAATGGTGGGTTTCGACGCTGAAACTGGCGAAGTTGCTGGTACAACGGGTATCGAAGCTTCCATTGGCTGGGATGTGCCTTTTTACTCGTACCACATCAGTAAAGTGGTTCACTCTTCACAGCGCCTTAAAGTGAATAACGTGGTTAAGCTGTTGACGTTTGGTAATAACTACACAGGCTGCAGCGAAATTTGTACGCTGTTCTTACGTCCTGATTACCGCAAAGGCTTAAACGGTCGACTGATGTCTAAGTGTCGTTTCATACTGATGGCTGAGCACCCAGAGCGTTTCTCAAAAACGATCTTTGCTGAGATGCGTGGTGTATCAGATGCGGAAGGCAATTCTCCTTTCTGGCAATGGCTGCAAGAACATTTCTTCTCGATTGACTTCACGCTTGCCGATTACCTAACCGGTATTGGTAAGAAAGGCTTCATTGCTGACCTAATGCCTAAGCTACCTATCTACGTGAACCTACTGAGCAAAGAAGCTCAAGCGGTGATCGGAGAGGTACATGACAATACGCGCCCTGCACTTAAGTTGCTGGAACGTGAAGGTTTCACCAACCGTGGTTATGTCGACATCTTTGATGCAGGCCCAACGGTTGAGTGTGATCTAAGAAACATCGAATCTGTGCGTCACTCAATTCGAGCACAGGTTCAAATTGCAGAGCACTCTAGCTCTAAAGACTTCCTAATTGGTAATACCTCGTTTGAGAACTTCCGCGCAGTAGCCGCGAAAGGTGCGTATGACCAAGCAAGCGACACAGTGATTTTATCATCTGAAGTAGCAAGCGCTCTTGAAGTAAAAGAAGGCGAATTCGTTCGCATGTTGGCTCAATAAGAGCGGCGATTATCTGTCGAAGATTTTAAGGATAGAAGTATGACTCAGTGGATAGCAGGACAGTGGGTGGCAGGTCAAGGTGACGCCATGACATCAGTAAGCCCATACAACAATGAAGTAGTGTGGCAGGGTGATAGCGCGACACCAGCACAGGTTGAATATGCAGTAGCAGCAGCTCGTGAAGCCTTCTTGGTTTGGAAAAAACTGAGCTTTGCAGAGCGTGAAGCGATCGTGTTGAACTTTGCTGAGAAAGTTAAAGAGAACAGCGAAGAAATCGCGCAAATCATCGCGAAAGAGACGGGTAAACCGATTTGGGAAACTCGCACTGAAGCGGGCGCAATGGCGGGCAAGATTGCTATTTCAATTCGTGCTTACCATGAGCGTACCGGTGAAGCTTCTCGTGAAGCGGCAGGCAACCAGATTGTACTGCGTCACCGTCCATTAGGCGTAATGGCAGTATTTGGTCCTTATAACTTCCCTGGTCATCTACCTAACGGTCATATTGTTCCAGCACTGCTATCGGGTAATACCGTGGTATTTAAGCCGTCAGAGCAGACACCTTGGACGGGTGAGTTTGCGATGAAACTATGGCAAGAAGCTGGCCTTCCTGCTGGCGTAATTAACCTAGTACAAGGTGCCAAAGAGACAGGTATCGCACTGGCTGATGCTAAAGGCCTTGATGGCGTGCTGTTCACAGGTAGTGCCAATACCGGTCATATCCTGCATCGTCAATTCGCGGGCCAACCGGGCAAGATGCTGGCACTAGAAATGGGCGGCAACAACCCTATGGTGATCAGCGACCAATACGGTGATGCAGACGCAACGGTATACACTATCATCCAATCAGCTTTCATCAGTGCGGGTCAACGTTGTACATGTGCACGTCGCTTGTATGTTCCAATAGGAGATAAGGGCGATCAACTACTGGATAAGCTCGTTGCTGCGACCTTGAAAATTCGTGTCGATCAGCCATTCGCTGAGCCAGCACCCTTCATGGGCCCACAGATCTCTGAAGCTGCGGCTAAGTTCATTCTGGACGCACAAGCGAATCTGCAATCGTTAGGCGGTGTAAGTCTAGTAGAAGCAAAAGCGGGTCAAGCGGCGTTTGTTTCTCCTGGTATTATCGACGCAACCAACATTGCTGAACTGCCGGATGAAGAGTACTTTGGTCCATTGCTACAAGTGGTCCGTTATCAATCGCTAGAGCAAGCGGTTGAGCTAGCTAACGACACACGCTTTGGTTTATCTGCTGGCTTAGTATCAACAGATGATTCTGAATGGGAATACTTTGTTGACCATATCCGTGCGGGCATTGTTAACCGTAACCGCCAGCTAACAGGCGCAAGTGGCGATGCTCCATTTGGTGGTCCAGGTGCTTCGGGCAACTTACGCCCAAGTGCTTACTACGCGGCTGACTACTGTGCTTACCCTATGGCTTCAATGGAAGGTGGCGAAACTCAACTTCCGGCAACGTTTAGCCCAGGTATTGAGCTTTAATTTAGGCTAATGAGTCTTAGGCTTATGCGTTAAGTTTGAAATAGGAAGCGGTGGTATCGCTTCCTTTTTCCATCACGCCCAACACCTAGATTGGGCGGTAGATAATAATAGAAAAGTATGTCACAGGCTGATGGCTGCTGACTCTGTGTCTCAGCCTCTCCCTTTCTAATCCAAATTACTAGCTTGCTAGAACCTCTGACAAGGAGTCACCATGACGCCCGATCTACTCTTTAAATCACTTTGGGACGATTACATTCACAGGCTTTGTCCATCGGCTGAGAAAGTACATCACTTGCTGAAAGAAGACGAAGTTCTGATTAATGATCACATTGCACTGCGTACTTTCAATGTTGCTCCGCTAGGTATTGAAACATTGGCTAAGCCTTTCCTTGAGCTAGGTTATAAAGCGTGTGGCGATTACTTGTTTGAGAGTAAGAAGCTAGTCGCGAAGCATTACGAGCACCCAGATCCAAATCAACCTAAAGTGTTCATTAGTGAGTTGAAGGTCGAAGAGTGTTCAAGTGACTTGCAACAGATCGTTGCTAAGTTGGTTGAGCAAGTGGACTCAAGTAAGCTTCAAGGTCATGAGTTCTTGTTTGGTGGTCGTCTTTGGGATTTGAGCTTCGCTGACTTCCAAGTACTAGCGAAAGAGAGCGAATACGCGTCTTGGCTCGCGGCTCATGGATATGGTGCAAACCACTTTACGGTGAGTGTGAACCAGCTAAATGAATTTGATGAAGTGCAGGCGGTGAATGACTACCTGAGCGAGTCAGGCTTCACGATCAATGCATCTGGTGGCCAGGTTAAAGGCTCTCCAGAGGTCTTATTAGAGCAATCATCAACAATGGCAGATAAAGTCCCAGTTTCATTTGTTGAGGGCAATGAGATGATTCCTGGAGGCTTCTATGAGTTCGCTAAGCGTTATGCGATGGCTAATGGTGAGCTTTATACCGGTTTTGTGGCAGCATCGGCTGACAAGATCTTCGAAAGCACTAACGGTTAAAGAAAGATACGAGTACGGACTTTACCCTAAAGATGCAGATAGGCTTCGCTTCGAGAGTGTTTGCGCTTCGAAGCTGTAGGTGTTTCATTCGTATTTTCTTTGTAGATCTTTAGAAAACAAAAAAGCCACCAAATTTGCATTTGGTGGCTTTCAAATTTTAGGCTCAGTTAATCGAGATTAACGAGTGCCATATACCACGATAGTTTTACCGTGTGCAGAAATTAGGTTCTGCTCTTCTAGCATCTTCAAGATACGACCAACTGTCTCACGAGAACAACCAACAATCTGGCCAATCTCTTGGCGAGTGATCTTGATTTGCATGCCGTCAGGGTGAGTCATTGCATCTGGTTGTTTTGCTAGGTTTAGTAGCGTTTGTGCGATACGACCAGTTACGTCAAGGAACGCTAAGTCACCAACTTTTTGGCTAGTTACTTGTAGACGGTTTGCCATTTGCGCTGATAGACGCATTAGGATGTCTGGGTTCACTTGGATAAGTTGACGGAATTTCTTGAAAGAAATTTCAGCTACTTCACAAGGAGATTTTGCACGAACCCAAGCTGTACGCTCTTGGTCTTCTTCGAATAAGCCTAGCTCACCGATGAAGTCGCCTTGGTTTAGGTAAGAAAGAATCATTTCCTTACCTTCTTCGTCTTTGATAAGAACTGCCACAGAACCTTTAACAATGTAGTACAAGGTTTCTGCCTTTTCACCAGCATGAATCAAAGTACTTTTTGATGGGTACTTATGAATATGACAGTGTGAAAGGAACCACTCTAATGTTGGATCGGTTTGAGGTTTACCTAGAACCATAATATCTCACTTCCTCTGCAGGGTATGCTTGCCGCTTTCCGTATTTTAGCTAAGCCTGGATTGACTTGTAGGATAAGAGCACTCGTTGAGCGCTGCAAGCTATCTTGTGTTTCGTTTAAGAATAGTATCCTTTTTCAGGTACTATTTCTTGATTTTAATCGTGACCAAGCTACGATTTTTTACGCAAAATTGTGCACATGATCACGGTATGAAAAGTAATCAACCAGAATGGTGCTCTGTTAACCAATTTTTCCGGTTTCGATGAGTTGTTGTAGGATCGGCCTTACAATGAGCTCCATAGCAAAACTCATCTTCCCTCCTGGTACCACAAGCGTGTTGTGGCGAGACATAAATGAGCCATCAATCATAGCTAAAAGGTAAGGGAAATCGACGTTTTTGATGCCGCGCAAACGTATAACAACGAAGCTTTCGTCTAAACTTGGGATCCCTTTAGCGTTGAGAGGGTTTGATGTGTCTACCGTTGGAACACGCTGAAAGTTGATGTGAGTACGCGAAAACTGAGGAGTAATGTAGTTAAGGTAATCATCCATCGAGCGAACAATCGAGTCCATTACTGCTTCACGAGAATGACCACGATCGCGTGTGTCGCGAACGAATTTCTGGATCCATTCTAAGTTGACGATAGGTACCATGCCGATCAGCAAGTCGACGTGTTGAGAAACATTGATATCGCCATCAACCACACCGCCGTGCAGGCCTTCGTAAAACATCACATCGGAGTTTTCAGGGATCTCTTGCCATGGCGTGAAGGTGCCCGGCATTTGATTGTAAGGCACGGCTTCATCGAAGGTGTGTAGGTAGCTTCTTACTTTACCTGTACCTTCGTTACCGTATTTACGGAAGAACTCTTCTAGCGCACCAAAGTCGTTGGCTTGAGGACCAAAGTAGCTGATGTGCTTACCTTGCTCGCGCGCTTTACGGATCTCGACATCCATCTCTGGGCGAGTGAAGCGATGGAAACTATCTCCTTCAACCCAAGCTGCCTTCACGTCCATCATATTGAACATTTTACGGAAGGCTTCTGAGGTGGTGGTGGTGCCGGCTCCAGATGAACCCGTCACCGCAATAATTGGATGTTTAGCGGACATGACAACCCTTGTCTTTTGAGTAACTTACTTGTTAGCAATCGTTTACCACTATAACACGGCTCCTTTATGAGCGCAGCTTAGAAGCGTTTTGTGACTTGAATATCAACGGTTTCATGGAGCTCAGAAAACACAATGCTGACTTCTCCTGAAGCTAATTGATGTTTCACTTGATCAATCTTGTTTTGCAGTGAAACCTCTACGTCGCCGTAGTCTGTGCCTTCACGCAGCACGAACTCTTTGATGAGGTTTTCCAGTGTCTCTGGCGCAATGTCTTGCCATGGGATGATCATAAATACTTCTCTCTTTTATGTTCATAAATAGGTTTATTGATGTAGAAATGCGTGTGCTTAGTATTGTTTTACTTCTATTTACTAAGGCTCGGTCATTATGCCGAATCTTGGATACTTTCATAGTAGGCAGGCAAGGCTTCTTCTAACCAAAACCTTGGCTTGAGTGTACTGCCAGTAATAAACCCAACATGGCCGCCTTTTTGAAACAGTCGATAATCGATGTTATCGGGCAGAACAAATTTTGGGATCACATCATCGGTCATGAAAGGGTCGTCTTTGGCATGAATGATCTGAGTCGGTAGTTTGATCTTATTGAGCTTAGGCAGAGCAGAACATTGCGCATAATAATCTTGGGCATTTTTGAAGCCGTGCAGAGGCGCAGTGATTCGTTCATCAAACTCATACAGTTTGGTGATGTTCTTGATGGCTTCAGCGGTGATGCCAAGTTTTTCCTGCAGCAGGTTAACCTTTTTTAGCGCATTCGATTTTAGAGAGTTGAGCAGGTACTTCTTATAGAGCTTGGAGAAACCACGCTCAATACGACTAGAGCAACACGCTAAGTCAAAAGGAGCAGATACGATGGTCGCCGCCGACAGCAATGGGTCGTCTGCGTACTCAGCCAAATAGTTCGCCAGCATGTTTCCACCTAAAGATATGCCAACCGCAACCTTAGGGTTATTCGGAAACTGGGCGTGCAGGTGTCTTAGAAAAAAGCGCGCATCTTCGACTTCACCTGAATGGTAAGCGCGAGCCAGGCGATTGGGTTTTCCGCTGCAGCCTCTGAAGTGCATCATCACGGACAACCAACCATCTTTAGCAAACGCATTCATTAATCCATTGGCATAAGGGCTCTCAAAGCTACCTTCTAAACCGTGGAATAGAACGAATATCGGTTTGCTACTGCGATCATTTTTATTTGAGGTGTCACCGTCTGGTGATTCGCTCCAAGCAAGATCAAGAAAGTCACCATCGGGTGTTTCTAAGGTTTGCCAGTGAGGATGAAACAGCGCCTGCTTCCTAATAAACCGTGGCACTAAGGTTTGTAAGTGCGGATTAGAGAGACCAGCAGCTGCGGTAAATATTGTCATAAAAACGATCCATGCTTCTTTATACGGGTTTTGATAACGTGTTGAGTTTGTAACGAAACGCCCACGTTTTTATTTGAGCTTGGTTGATTCTCGGCATAAGCGCAAGGCTTCACTTATACGAGATACAAAAACAGGCTATGGGTAACCGTTTGAATAATATCAAGGTTAAGCTTGGATCTTGATTGAATAAAAGGGAAAGAGAATGAGCTAGGGCTGTGGTGCTGGTTCAGAAAAAGCGTCGCAGAGGTTTTCAGCCCCTAATAAACGACAGTACTGAAAAGTGAGCGGTGATTGCTGGTTAGCGTACAGTTGTAGGGAGTTTATACAGTCGACCAGATCGGACTGTTGTTGCTTTTCAAGCTGTAACTCAAACTTTAGCGCTTCACGGTATAGAGAGTCGACAACGTGTGCTTTGAGATGTTTACGTAGCTCTCGATAGCTATGAAGCAGGGTTTCAGAGCGGCTTAAACACTGTTGAACTTTATGCCACTCTTCTTCAGCAAAAGACAATTGCTGCTCATCAAGCCATTTGAGAAGCAGCAGTAGATTGACGTTGCCGTGGAACTGGTTTTGCAAAGCTAAGCACGCATCCTTTACACCGCGCACACTGTAATACTGAAGGCTAAATTGCCATAGTCGTTCCAGTGTTAGTGATATTGGGGCGTGCTCTGGGCTCATAAGCTATCCATATCCTGTTCCATCTGCTCAAGCTCTTCTTGAGTGGACATCCAATCCATTTCAACTTCTTCTAGCTGTGACTTACTGCTCGCTTGGAGAGCGAGTACTTTATTCAGTTTAGCCTTATTTTCAGCTTCATACAGTGATGTGTCGGATAATTCTTGCTCAGCTTCTTCAAGAGCCTGCGTTAATTTATCCATCTGCTTTTCAAATTGAGTGAGCTTTTTACGAAGTGGTGCCGTCAGTTTACGGAACTCGGCTTCTTTACGTTTCTGCTCTTTTTTCGCTGCTGCACTGTTGGCGCCGTCTTTGGCTGGTGCCAATGCTTGTGCTTCTTTGCGTTCAACTTTCTGCTGTTCGGTTAGCCACTTGTAGTAATCGCTTAGGTCACCATCAAACGGTGCCACTTGGCGGTCGTGTACCAAATACAAATCATCGGTAGTCGCACGGAGTAGGTAACGGTCATGCGATACGATAACCATTGCGCCTTCAAACGTCTGCAATGCAAACGTCAGCGCCTGACGCATGTCGAGATCCAAGTGGTTGGTTGGTTCATCGAGCAGCAACAGATTCGGTTTTTGCCATACTAGTAGCGCCAGAACTAAACGCGCTTTTTCACCGCCTGAGAAGGGGGCTACTTTATCGAGCGCTTTTTCACCTTGGAAACCGAAGCTACCTAGGTAATCACGCAGTTGTTGCTCTGTGTGTTTAGGGGCAATCTGCATCATGTGTTGCAGCGGTGTTTCTTCTGGGTGCAGCGTCTCTAACTGGTGCTGTGCAAAGTAACCCATCTTAACGCCTTGTGAATAGCTCAGTTCACCACCTTGCTGTTTCAGTTCGCCAGAAAGGAGTTTAATCAGCGTTGACTTACCAGCGCCATTTCGGCCAAGTAGACCAATACGACTGCCCGGTACTAGGTTCAAGCGAATCTTCTCTAGAATCAGGTTGTCATCGTAGCCCGCAGAGACTTCATCCATCATCATGATTGGATTTGGTAGCGCGTCTGGTTCTCTAAACTCAAAGCTGAATGGGTTATCAAATTGAGCGGGCAGCACTTGTTCCATTTTCTCTAATGCTTTGATACGGCTTTGCGCTTGGCGAGCTTTTGAGGCTTTGTAGCGGAAACGGTCAATGTAGCTCTGCATGTGAGACATCTGTTTCTGCTGCTTTTGGTACATCGCTTGTTGCAGAATCAGTTTTTGCGCTCGTTGGGTTTCGAACGATGAGTAGTTACCCGTGTACTCATTGAGCTGTTGGTTTTCAACGTGCACGATGCGGTTGACGATAGGGTCTAAGAAGTCTCTATCGTGCGAGATAAGCACTAGCGTGCCAGGGTAGCTTTGTAACCAACGCTCGAGCCACATTACTGCGTCTAAATCCAAGTGGTTGGTTGGCTCATCGAGTAGCAGTAGGTCACTGCGGCACAATAGGGCTTGCGCTAAGTTCAAACGCATACGCCAACCACCCGAGAACTGGGTTAGGTTCCATGTCATTTGTTCTTGGCGAAATCCTAAGCCATCCAATAGCTCAGCAGCACGTGCTTTGATGCTGTAACCACCAATGGTTTCAATTTTGCCGTGGATCTCTGCTACTAATGTGCCGTTGTCGGCTTGTTCAGCTTTCTCTAGTTGATCTTCAAGGCCACGATATTCACGGTCGCCATCAATCGCGTATTCAATCGCTGTTCTTTCTAGTGCTGGCGTTTCTTGAGCAACCCAAGCCATTTCCCAATGGGCTGGTTTACTGAATGAGCCAGCATCAATAGACAGCTCGTCTTTAATTAAGGCGAACAGCGTAGATTTACCACAGCCGTTTTTACCAACCAAACCGATCTTGTCGCCAGGATGAAAAGTCGCAGATGCTTGGTCGAGGAGTGGCTTACCGCCGCGTAGCAATTGAATATCAGAGAAAGTAATCATATAGAGGTAGCATAGAAATTAGAGGTGAACAGACGCCTGCATAGTAGGCTGAATCCAGATAAAAGTCGATCACAATGCAATTTGCGTTATGATGCCAATAACATATTAATAACTTTTATTTAAATTCTAGTGGCCTTGCCACCGTTTAGCCCTTAAAGGAATGTTTCAAAGGAATGAGTATTACTCCCTCGATAGACAAACCCGTGCCAAAGGTATTAGTGATCTATGCGCACCCAGAGCCGCAAACCTCTATCGCTAACCAGATCATGGTTAAAAAGATAGAGTCGCTTGGGAATGTTAAAATCCACGATCTTTATGCCCTCTATCCTGACTTCTTTATTGATGTGCCTTATGAGCATGAACTGCTTCTGCAGTACGATGTGATTGTGTTCCAGCATCCTCTGTTTATGTATTCTTGTCCTTCGTTATTGAAGGAGTGGTTTGATCGAGTATTAGGCAAGGGCTTTGCGTTTGGTGAGCAAAGTGCACTTAAGGGTAAGCATTGGCGCAGTGTTATCACCACGGGTGGTAAAGAAGAGGCGTTTGGTGCTGCAGGCTATAATAAGTATCCCTTACAAGAGATCTTGCAACCGTTTGAGCTAACTGCCGCTTTGTGCCAGATGCACTGGATGTCACCTTTAGTTTTACATTGGGCTAGAAATGTCTCGGATATGACGCGTTACCAACACGCTGAAGAATATCGAAATTGGTTGCGAGATCCGCTACAAGATATAGGAGCGAATGATGGCTCTGACTAATGATTTCCTACAAAGTAGCGCTATATTTTTAGCGGCGGCTGTGGTTGCGGTTCCTATCGCGCAGCGAGCAGGCTTAGGTTCAGTATTAGGTTACTTATTAGCGGGTGTCGCTATTGGTCCATGGGGGCTTGGCCTAATCAGTGACGTAGAGGCCATTCTACATTTCTCAGAGTTCGGGGTGGTGCTGCTGCTCTTCCTTATTGGTTTAGAGCTTAACCCCAAAAAACTGTGGCAGATGCGGGCGCCTATTCTCGGCTTAGGGGGGGCGCAAGTGTTGATCACCACCTTGATTATTACCGCCATCGCCTGTCTATTTGGATTAACCTGGCAAACCAGTCTCGTGATAGGTATGGGTTTGGCGCTGTCTTCGACTGCGATTGCCTTGCGTGTTATTGAAGAGCGAGAGCTCGGCGGCAAAGAAGCCGGGCAGTCGGGCTTTGCAGTACTGCTTTTCCAAGATATCGCTGTTATTCCAATGCTAGCAATGTTGCCTCTACTTGCGGGTAATACCGGCGGTAGCTGGGCTGACATGCTGTGGATGCTGGGTGGCGTGATTGGCCTACTGGTCGGTGGCCACTTCTTGTTGAGACCACTTTTCCGATACGTAGTGATGAGTGGTGTGCGTGAGTTATTCACCGTTGCAGCGCTGTTACTTGTGATTGGTATTGCCGTGATCATGCAACAGATTGGCTTATCGATGGCATTAGGTACCTTCCTTGCGGGCGTGCTTCTGGCTGAAAGTGAATACCGACACGAGCTTGAAATTGCGATTGACCCATTCAAAGGGTTACTGCTCGGCCTGTTCTTTATCTCGGTTGGCATGGCGGTAAATCTAGGTTTATTGGCAGAAAGCCCATTCGCAATACTAATAGCTGTAATGGCCCTCGTGGTGTTGAAAGGTTTAGTGCTGTACGCGCTAGCTCGTATCTTTGGAACACAGGCAAAAGCGCGTAGCCGAATGGCGATGATTCTTAGCCAAGGTGGTGAGTTTGCTTTCGTTATTTTTACCGCGGCGAGTGCGCAGGGCATCTTAAGTGGCGAACAGGTGTCGTTCTTACTGGTAGTAGTGAGCTTGTCTATGGTGACCACGCCACTAATGCTTAAGCTGCAAGATAAGTTCTTTGCTCGTCAACTGAACCAAATCAGCGAAAGTGCGATGTCTTCGGATGTGGTTGATCGCAGCCCTCGAGTGATCATTGCTGGCTTTGGTCGCTTCGGTCAGATCATCGGTCGCTTGATGTACGCTAATAAGATTCGTATTACCGTTCTTGAGAGTGATGCCAGCCAAATCCATATCCTTAGAAAGTTTGGCTACAAAGTCTTTTACGGAGACTCGACTCACCTAGAGCTATTACGCGCAGCCGGTGCTGATAAAGCAGAGGCGATTGTGTTGTGTACTGACTCCCCTGATGAAATCATGAAAACCGTCGATTTATGTAAGCAGCACTTCCCACGCTTAAAGATCTTGGCGCGTGCACGAAGCCGTGTTGAAGCGTATCAACTACTTAACCACGGTGTGAGTAACTATTCGCGTGAAACCTTCCTTGGAGCATTGGATTTAGGTCGTCAAACATTGACTGAACTTGGCATGCATCCATATAAAGCGAAGCGAGCAGAAGCACACTTTAGAAAGTTGGATAATGGTATGCTGAAAGAGTTGCTGCCTCAGCATAACGAAGATGCCGAGTTAGCCCAAAGAGCGAAAGAGGCTCGTAAAGAACTTGAAGAGATCTTTGGACACGAGATGGAAAACGATCACCAATCTCGAAACTATTGGCAGTAGCTTGAAGTGATAACTCATGCTTGAGCTTAGAAATAGAGCTTGGGCATAGAAATAACAGACTATAGAACTAACCTAATAATAAACGCGGTCTCTGCTTAACTTATCAATAAAGTGAGTGGGAAGAACCGCGAATCCAGAGTAGTAAAGGATATGAACGTGAAACAGAAAAAACGCTTTATCGCAGGGGCAAGCTGCCCAAGTTGCAACACTCAAGACACACTCCGTTGGTGGATTGAAAATAATATCGAGCTGGTGGAATGTGTCGATTGTGACTTCACAGAACAGCGTAAACCGAAAACTGTAGAGAAATCTGAACACGCGAATCAAGAAATGATCGGTATTTTTAAGCCAGAATGATTGAGTTTCGTTAATTGATCCCCATAATATCCCGGTACAGAATTTTTCCTAAGCTCAACTGTTCGAGCTTAGTCCAAACCTCCTTGGAGCTCTCATGAAAATTGAAAAGAACGTAGTAGTTAGTGTTGCATATCAAGTGAAACTTGAAGATGGCGTAGTAGTTGACCAATCAACTGCAGAAGCTCCACTAGATTACCTTCACGGTCACAACAACCTAATTACAGGTCTTGAAAAAGAGCTTGAAGGCAAAGTAGCTGGCGACAAGTTCTCTGCAACTGTTACTCCAGAAGACGCATACGGCGAACACAACGACGCACTAGTTCAACGTGTTCCTGCTGACGTATTCCAAGGTGTTGAGCAAATCGAAGTTGGCATGCGTTTCCTAGCGGATACTGACCAAGGTCCAATCCCAGTTGAAGTTACTGAAGTAGATGGCGACGAAGTTGTTGTTGATGGTAACCACATGCTAGCTGGCCAAACTCTAACGTTTGACGTTGAAGTTGTAGCGGTTCGTGAAGCGACTGAAGAAGAAGTTCAACACGGTCACGTACACCAAGAAGGCGGCTGTGGCGGTCACGACCACGATCATGACCACGAAGGCGGTTGCTGTGGTGGCGAAGGCCATGACCACGGTGAAGAGAAAAAAGACGGCTGCTGCGGCGGCGGTAGCTGTGGTTCTCACTAATACCGAATTAACGGTTTAGTTTAAGAATCTTGAAAGCCTCCCTTGTGGAGGCTTTTTGCGTTTAGGAGTCTCGCTTTTTGACCTCGCTTTTCTCTACCAAACTAAGTGTCCGCAAATCTAAGCATTCGTAAAAGTTTGGTTTTCGTTATCAGACATCGAACCATGGATGTGGTATTGATAGCACAACATTATAAGACGACGTCAGTGGAGAGTTTGTATGTCACAGCCTTTTTCAATTGCCATTCATGGTGGTGCAGGAACCATCTTGCGCGAGCAAATGAGCTATGAATTAAAAGCGGGTATTACCGAGGCTTTGGAAAAATCGGTTTTGGCTGGTTATCAAATATTGCAATCGGGTGGTGATGCTCTGGATGCGGTAGTGGCATCGGTTAAGGTGATGGAAGACAGCCCGCACTTTAATGCCGGTAGGGGCTCTGTTTTAACGCATGATGAATTTGTTGAGATGGACGCTTCTGTGATGCATGGCCGCGAAATGGATGCAGGTGCTATTGCAGGCGTTCGCCATATCAAAAACCCAATTGAGCTTGCACGTGATGTGATGCGGAAAAGCGACCATGTGTTGCTGATTGGTGAAGGTGCCGAGAAGTTTGCGTTTGAGCATGACTACACCTTTACCGAGCAAGACTACTTCTTTACTGAGCGCCGCTATGACCAACTTCAGTCGATGAAAGAGAAAGGCATCTTTGCTCTGTCTGAAGCGAAATATGATCAGCAGCAAGCTGAGAAATACCCTGACGATAAAAAGTACGGCACGGTTGGTGCGGTCGCATTAGACCAAGCGGGTAACTTAGCGGCAGCAACCAGTACCGGTGGCGTGACCAATAAGAAATACGGTCGTGTGGGTGACTCTCCGATCATTGGTGCAGGAACCATCGCTGAAAATGGCAATGTTGCCGTCTCAACAACCGGGATGGGTGAGTTCTTCCTACGTAAAATGGTCGCCAGTGATGTCGCAGCACGAATGCGTTATCTGAAAGAAGATGTGCACACCGCTTGTGAAACGATCATTCAAGGTGAATTGAAAACCATGGGTGGAGAAGGTGGCTTGATCGCTATCGATGGTCAAGGCGATATACATTTTGGTATGAACAGCTCAGGAATGTATCGTGCAAGCGTTGATACTCAAGGTCGTGTTGAAGTGAAGATTTATGCCGACGACTAAGTTGGTATCGGCTTAATTGGCTTTAGCTTATTCACTGAGATGAAATAAACAAAAGGGCGACAGATAAGTATCTGTCGCCCTTTTAGTTTTCTATGTCCCGTCCTGAAATGTGTTTACACATTGAGGACGAGAAACTAACGATATGCGTCGTTAGATTTAATTGGTTATTTTGAACCGCACTTAATAGTGTGGAGGTGGCGTCTCTTCTGATGCGTCAGCTAGATTAGAGCCATCCATATTTTTTACTTTGCCAACCACGAACTTCATCTGATCTTGCATTCTCGTGATTAACATTTGTTGTTGGCTAAGCGCTTCATTGAGTTCTTCAATGGTCTGTTCTTGGAAAGCTAGCTGACACTCTAGGTCATTTACGCGGCTTTCTAGTTGTTCAACTCGCTTTTCTGTCATCGTTCTTAATCCACATTCCAAGCTTGGGCAATGCCCGCAGAGGTGCCCGATATCACACGGTTCTTATCATCAAAGGCTGCATCATACACTACCGCACGAGGAGGGCGAGCATCTTTTAGTGGCTCAGCATCGTGGCGAGAAATTCGTTTGCCATCCTGAGTATTCCACACACTCACTTGGCTGGATGGCGTGCCCGTCACCAACATGCTGCCGTCATCAGAAAAACGAGCACTCGAAAAAATCAACTGTCGAGACCAGCTTTGCAATTGCGCTTGAGGTTCGCCCGTTTCAAGATCCCAAATCATCGCTTGATTGCCGCCATCAGAGGTAAAAGCCAGTTCACCATCGCGTTGTAGCGCGACTCGTACTACTCTTTGTTCATGCTCAAAGGTGCGCAACACCAAGCCCGACTCGGTATCCCAAAGGTAAGCTTTGTAGTCGTTGCCGCCTGATAATGCGTAGCGGCCATTAGAAGAGAGGGAGACTGAATTCACTTTTTCTCGGTGAGCAAGGAACTCCAGACGGCGTCCGGTGACTAAGTCCACATAGATGGCTTTTCCATTAGAAAGGCCAAGCAGTACTTTTTCACCATTGCTAGAGATATCGACATCGCGAATCAAGCCGTCGGAGATAGACCAGAGCCCTTGTGCTTGAGTCCAAGATAAGTCCCAAACGGCGAAGTTCATCTGGCTAGCGGTAATGGCAAAACGGCCATTGTCCGAGATACGGATACGCGATACTTGGTTTTCTAACTGGTCTTGTAGACCAAGCTGAGCCAACTCTTGGTCTTCGGCGAGGTCCCAAAGGAGCAGTTGCTTTTGCTGAGAGTAGAGCAGGGCGAAGCGTCCATCTCTGCTGAGTGCAAAGCTGGTGGCACCATTGGGCTCAATTTCCCAACGCTGCTCATCATCTTGGAAGAAAAAGCAACCATTTAACAAGGTGATGACAATTGTACATAGCAATGAGTGGAAAAATATTCGCATCACATCTAATAATCCGGTTTGTGTCGAAAGACATATGACTAGTATATTGTTATAACTAACGTATTCACACCAATCTAATCATTAGATTTGTGCACAATAACCAATGGCTTGGCCATTAATTGGAGAATTCAATGAAATCAGTTTTAAAAGTATCACTGCTTGCCGCAACGGTTATGCTAGCAGTTGGTTGTCAGAAAGAAGAACCAAAGGCAGAAGCTCCACAGGTAGAAGAAGTTAAAGTTGAAGCAGTAAACTTTAAAACAGAAGATGACAAAGCGGCTTACGCAATCGGTGTATCTTTCGCTAACTACCTAAGCACAAGCATTGATAAGCCAAGCGAGCTAGGTATCAACCTAGACAAAGATATGGTTCTTCAAGGTATCGAAGACGTATTCGCAGAGAAAACAGCACTTAACGAAGAAGAAACTCGCGCAGCTCTTGAAGCTCTAGACAAGCGTGTTGCTGAAACGATGCAAGCACAAGCGGCAGAGAAATCAGCTGAAACTAAGAAAGCCGGTGATGACTTCCGCGCTGAGTTCGCTAAAACTGAAGGCGTTAAGCAAACTGAATCTGGCCTACTTTACCAAGTAATGACAGCTGGCGAAGGCGCTTCTCCAAAAGACACTGATACTGTTCAAGTTCACTACAAAGGTACGCTAACAGACGGTACTCAGTTCGACAGCTCTTACGACCGTGGTGAACCAGCAACATTCCCACTTAACCGCGTAATCCCAGGCTGGACTGAAGGCGTACAACTGATGCAAGTTGGTTCTAAGTACAAGTTCGTTATCCCGCCAGAGCTAGCATACGGTGAGCAAGACACACCGACTATCCCAGCTAACTCAACGCTAGTATTCGAAGTAGAACTACTAAACATCGATAACGCTGAAGCAGCTCCTGCACAGTAATATCGGTTAAAAGCCTCGTACTAAAATACGTTGATTGAATAAAAAGCCTAACTTTGAGTTAGGCTTTTTTTATGATTTGAAGATGAGTATTTGATTTTTAAACTTGTTCTAAATCACTAGTTGCAATGTTAGCTAGGTGTGCAATTAAAATTTTCTGATAAACTTACATAAATTTGTTGATTTTTCACACGAAGGTAAGGAATAAGTGACTACTACAGAAACAGTCAATGCAGATGTGTTACTTGAAATGGAATCAGTCCACGTTATGCCATTCAGTGAACACGATAAAATCATTCTAAGATCTTATGAGGCCGTTGTTGACGGTATTGCGAGCCTTATTGGTCCGTTTTGTGAAATCGTTTTGCACTCTTTAGAAGACCTCAATACTTCTGCGATTAAAATTGCCAACGGCGAAAATACAGGTCGTCAGGTTGGCTCGCCGATTACCGATCTTGCATTGAAGATGCTAAAAGATATTGAAGGTTCTAAGCGTAACTTCTCACGTTCATACTTCACTCGCGCTAAAGGCGGAGTGTTGATGAAGTCGATCACGGTTGCTATCCGCAACGGTGAAGACCGAGTGATTGGCCTACTGTGTATTAACGTGAATCTAGACGCGCCATTCTCACAAGTGCTGCAATCGTTCATGCCTACACAAGACGCAGACGAAGCCGCATCATCGGTTAACTTCGCTAGTGACGTTGAAGAACTTGTCGACCAAACGGTTGAACGCACCATTGAAGAAATTAACGCTGACAAATCGGTATCGAACAATACTAAGAACCGTCAGATCGTGATGGAGCTGTACGACAAAGGTATTTTCGATATTAAAGACGCGATCAACCGCGTTGCTGAGCGACTGAACATCTCTAAGCACACCGTGTACCTATACATCCGCCAACGTAAAACAGAGGATGAAGAGGGTTGCTAAGCTATACACTCCTAGTGAATGGGCCAGTCTATGGCTCACAGTCAGCAAGAAGTGCCTACCAGTTTGCCGTGGCTCTGATTAAACAGGGCCACAAACTTCACAGTGTGTTCTTCTATCAAGATGGCGTGAGTAACGGCTCAGACCTTACCGTACCGGCTAACGATGAATTTGATTTAGCTTCTGCTTGGCAAAAGCTGGCTGATGAACACGATGTTAGCCTTGAAACCTGTGTGGCAGCTGCGCTAAGACGCGGAGTGATTAGCTCTGAAGAAGCAGAGCAACATCAACTAAGTGCCTCTAACCTAGCCACTGGATTTACTCAAGCCGGATTAGGGAGCTTATCGGAAGCGCTACTAACGCAAGATAGGGTTGTGCAGTTTTGAGAAAGTTAGCCTTTATATTTAACAGTTTCCCTCATACGACCGCTGCGGGTAGAGAAGGGTTAGACGCATTACTTGCTGCATCTGCTTACAGTGAAAATATCGCCGTGTTCTTTGTTGGCGATGGCGTGACACAGCTTCTCAAGGCGCAGCAGCCCGACGAAATACTATCGCGTGACTACATCTCCGCATTCAAACTTATGGACCTGTACGACATCGAACAGGTGTATGTGTGTCAGCGTAGTCTGAGTCAGTTTGGTCTTTCAGCAGACAACCTGCTAATCGATGTGACCACCGTTGAAGCCGACGAGTTAACGCAGAAGTTAGCTCAGTGCCAACAGATCCTGACTTTCTAGGGGACGCTATGCTTCATATCGTAAAATCAGTCGACAAGCTTAAACTTGCATTGACCTATTCTCAGCCACAGGACCAGTTCCTTTTGGTGGAAGATGCAGTGTATGTTTGCCTTCCTAATCATGAGTTATTCACTCAAATCTGCGCAGTAGAGCAGGTGTCGGTGTTAAAACCAGATCTCGATAGCCGAGGTTTACAACTACTTGTCTCAAGTACCATTGATCAAGTTGACTTCGATGGCTTCGTTAAACTGACGGTTTTGAACGACAAATCAGTCACTTGGTAGCTGTGTTTTATCAGTTTGGTTAAAAGTAGACCATCCTGAGCTCTAGACGGCTAAAAAAGATCTGTATATTTCTTGACACACCTCCCACTGCTGAATAGAATTTTGCGTCCCTAATTACGACTTGTGATTAGGGATAGATTTTTCACAAAGCTTACTTTCAAGTAAATTTCAGGAGCTAGTTAATGGCAACTATTAACCAGTTGGTTCGCAAACCTCGTGTAAAGCAAGTTGTTAAAAGCAACGTGCCTGCACTAGAAGCGTGCCCACAAAAACGTGGTGTATGTACTCGTGTTTACACTACTACACCTAAAAAACCTAACTCGGCACTACGTAAAGTATGTCGTGTACGTCTAACTAACGGTTTCGAAGTAACTTCGTACATCGGCGGTGAAGGCCACAACCTACAAGAGCACAGTGTTGTACTAATCCGTGGCGGTCGTGTAAAAGACCTTCCGGGTGTTCGTTACCACACTGTTCGCGGCGCACTTGACTGTGCTGGCGTTAACGACCGTAAACAAGGTCGTTCTAAGTACGGTGTGAAACGTCCTAAGTCTTAATTGATTCTCTTTTTTAAAAAGAAATCGTTAAGTAAGGCCAAACACTATTTTATTTATTATTCTGAAAAGTTTTGGAAAAAACCTGAAGAAGACAACGGAGAATATCCATGCCACGTCGTCGCGTAATAGGTCAGCGTAAGATCCTTCCAGATCCTAAGTTCAAATCTGAATTGCTGGCAAAATTCGTTAACATCCTTATGGTTGACGGAAAGAAATCTACTGCAGAAAAAATCGTTTACACTGCACTAGATTCAATGGCTGAGAAGTCTGGTAAAGACCACTTAGCTGTATTTGAAGAAGCTCTTGAAAATGTTCGCCCAGCGGTAGAAGTTAAATCTCGCCGTGTAGGTGGTTCAACTTACCAAGTACCTGTAGAAGTTCGTCCGGTTCGCCGTAACGCTCTTGCTATGCGTTGGGTAGTTGAAGCTGCGCGTAAGCGTGGTGAAAAATCTATGGCTCAACGCCTAGCTGCTGAAATGCTAGACGCGTCTGAGAACAAAGGTACTGCGGTTAAGAAACGTGAAGACGTTCACCGCATGGCTGACGCAAACAAAGCGTTCGCACATTACCGTTGGTAATACCTTTTTAGTGCTGCAAGGTTCCTTGCAGCACTTCTTTAGTTCCTATGCTTATGCTAGGAACTATTGCTATTTCTAGGGCAAGCAATTTTTAGCGAAGCATCGCTTTTAACGCCTAATCTAGACATAGCAATAGTCCCTAAGTCTCTAATAAGAGGATTCAACCGTGGCTCGTAAAACTCCTATAGAGCAATACCGTAATATCGGTATCGTTGCTCACGTAGATGCAGGTAAAACAACCACAAGTGAACGTATTCTGTTCTATACCGGTCTTTCTCACAAAATCGGCGAAGTTCACGATGGTGCAGCAACCATGGACTGGATGGAGCAAGAGCAAGAGCGCGGTATTACGATCACTTCAGCAGCAACCACTACGTTTTGGCGTGGTATGGAAGCTCAGTTCTCGGACCACCGTATTAACATCATCGACACTCCTGGACACGTTGACTTCACAATCGAAGTAGAACGTTCTCTGCGTGTGCTTGATGGTGCAGTTGTTGTGTTCTGTGGCTCATCTGGTGTTGAACCTCAGTCAGAGACAGTATGGCGTCAAGCTGATAAGTACCAAGTTCCACGTATGGTTTTCGTTAATAAAATGGACCGTACCGGCGCTGACTTCTTGCGCGTAGTTGAACAGATCAAGGACCGCTTAGGCGCAACTCCTGTTCCAATTCAACTGAACATTGGTGCTGAAGAAAACTTCCAAGGCGTTGTCGATCTTATCAAGATGAAGGCAATTAACTGGAATGAAGCTGACCAAGGCATGACTTTCACGTACGAAGATATTCCTGCAGACATGCAAGAAATGGCTGAAGAATATCGTACAGAACTTGTTGAAGCTGCTGCAGAAGCAAATGAAGAGCTGATGGATAAGTACCTTGAAGAAGGTGAACTAACAGAAGCTGAAATCAAACAAGGTCTTCGTACTCGTACCCTTAATAATGAAATCGTACTTGCTACTTGTGGTAGTGCATTCAAAAACAAAGGTGTACAAGCTGTTCTAGATGCAGTTGTTGATTTCCTTCCTTCTCCAGTCGATGTACCTGCAATTAAAGGTATCGATGAAGATGAGAACGAAGCAGAGCGTCACGCAGACGACAAAGAACCGTTCTCAGCGCTAGCATTTAAGATTGCAACAGACCCATTCGTTGGTACTTTAACTTTCATCCGTGTTTACTCTGGTGTTGTTGAAAGCGGTAAAACAGCTTATAACTCTGTGAAGAAACAACGTGAACGCTTAGGTCGCATTGTTCAAATGCACTCAAACAAGCGAGAAGAAGTAAAAGAAGTACGAGCAGGTGACATCGCAGCCATCATTGGCCTGAAAGATGTGACTACTGGTGAAACCCTTTGTGACCAGAACCATAAGATTGTTCTTGAGCGCATGGAGTTCCCAGACCCAGTTATTCAGATCGTTGTAGAGCCAAGCTCTCAAGCTGATCAAGATAAAATGACTATCGCTCTAGGTAAACTAGCAGCGGAAGACCCATCGTTCCGCGTTGATATGGATGCGGAAACTGGCCAGACTCTGATTTCTGGTATGGGTGAACTACACTTAGATATCATCGTTGACCGTATGAAGCGCGAATTTAGCGTGAACTGCAACGTTGGTAACCCGCAAGTGGCTTACCGTGAGACTATTCGTGGTACAGCGAAAGCGGAAGGTAAATTTATCCGTGAACATGGTGGTAAAGGTCAGTACGGTCACGTATGGCTGAAACTAGAACCATCAGAAGCTGGCGAAGGCTTTGTCTTTGTGGATGAAATTGCCAATGGTATCGTACCGAAAGAGTTTATCGCTTCAGTTGCTAAAGGCGTTGAAGAGCAGATGAACAATGGTGTGCTTGCTGGCTATCCAGTTTTGGATATCAAAGCTACACTATATGATGGTTCTTACCATGAAACAGATTCAAGTGAGATGGCGTTTACAATCGCTGCCTCTATGGCTTTCAGAACGGGTGCACTTGAAGCGCAACCGGTTCTGCTTGAGCCTATGATGAAAGTTGAAGTAACTACTCCAGAAGACTGGATGGGTGACGTTGTTGGCGATATTAACCGTCGTCGCGGCATCATCGAAGGTATGGACGAGGGGACAGCTGGCCTGAAGATAATTCGTGCACAAGTTCCGTTGTCTGTCATGTTCGGTTACGCAACTGATTTACGTTCTGCGACACAAGGTCGTGCTTCTTACTCTATGGAGTTTAGTGAGTACGCTGAAGTGCCTAACAATGTTGCAAAAGCAATCATTGCAGAGCGTGGTTAAACAAAAGGAAGGCATTTTTTTTCATTTTTTGAAAGAACAATGCGTCCAAATATTGCGCTAACGAGAGTTGGCGCATAAAATAGCAATTTCTGGCGCGTCTCGCTCAATAATGAACGTGGCGAATCATAACTAGGAAGGAACACGATTGTGTCTAAAGAAAAATTTGAACGTACGAAACCGCACGTAAACGTTGGTACTATCGGCCACGTTGACCACGGTAAAACAACTCTAACTGCTGCTATCTGTACTACTCTTGCAAAAGTATACGGCGGTGTTGCTAAAGATTTCGCATCTATCGATAACGCTCCAGAAGAGCGTGAGCGCGGTATCACAATCGCAACTTCTCACGTTGAGTACGACACTCCAGCACGTCACTACGC